>JAUNWT010000016.1 GCA_030540195.1 Bacillota bacterium
TCATTGTTCTTTTTCTATTTTTGGCTGTTTATTTTATTTTGTTACAGCCCCTTTCCTAAATTATTTATTTTTTAAATCAGATTCATCAAACGCTTTAGAAATAGCACCACCTGGAGCAACCATTGGGAAGACTTTATCATCTTTACCAATCATTACTTCAATTAAAACAGGTCCATTAGTTTCTAATGCTTCTTTAATAGCTGGAGCCACTTCTTCTTTCGTAGAAACACGAATTGCTTTACAACCTAATCCTTCGGCAACTTTACAGAAATCAACTTTATCATCTAAAATCGTATTACTATAACGTTTACCATAGAATAATGTTTGCCATTGTCTTACCATTCCTAATACTTTGTTGTTGATGACAACTTGGATAATAGGGACATTGTAACGACTTGCTGTAGCAAGTTCATTCATATTCATTCTGAAACATCCATCACCAGCAATATTAAATACTGGGAATTCAGGATTTCCATATTTAGCACCAATTGCAGCACCTAAACCAAATCCCATTGTTCCAGCTCCACCTGAAGTAATTAATTGACGTGGACGACGATAATGATAATATTGAGCAGCCCACATTTGATGTTGTCCTACATCTGTACAAATAATTGCATTACTATCTGTTAAGTAATCAATTTGTTCAATGACATAAGGTCCTGTAAGAGTTGAATCATCATAGTTAAGTGGATAACGATCTTTTAAATCACGAATTTGTTTTAACCATTGTGGATGATTTTGTCTTTCTAATTTATTATTTAATTCATTTAAGATACATTTAGCATCACCAATAATACCTAAATCAACTTGAATATTTTTATTGATTTCAGCTGCATCTACATCAATGTGAATAATTTTAGCATTTGAAGCAAATGTTTGCGTATTACCAGTTACACGATCAGAGAAACGAGCACCAATTGTAATTAATAAGTCACATTGGCTTACTCCAAAGTTACTTGCTTTTGTTCCATGCATTCCAAGCATTCCTGTATAACGAGGTCTTGTATTATCAAAAGCCCCTTTACCCATTAATGTTTCACAAACAGGCGCATCGATTTTTTCCGCAAATTCTTTTAATTCTTGACTAGCATTTGATGAAATAACACCACCACCAGCAAAGATAAATGGTTTTTCACTTTCTTTGATCATTTCAATTGCTTTATCTAAATCTTCAACAGTATATGTTTCTGTTTTAGGTTCAATTGTTTTTGGTTGAAGTGGTTCAAATTCCATCTTTTCAGCAGTTACGTTTTTAGTAACGTCTACTAAGACCGGTCCTGGTCTCCCTTCTTTAGCAATATAGAATGCTTTACGAATTGTAGGCACTAAATCTTTGATATCTTTAACGATAAAATTATGTTTTGTAATTGGCATTGTCACACCAGTAATATCAATTTCTTGGAAACTGTCACGTCCTAAGATTTCAACACCAACGTTTGCTGTAATAGCAACAAGTGGTGTTGAATCCATATAAGCTGTCGCAATTCCAGTAACAAGGTTTGTTGCTCCTGGTCCTGAAGTAGCCATACAAACACCAACTTTTCCAGTTGCTCTAGCATACCCATCAGCGGCATGAGAAGCACCTTGTTCATGAGAAGTCAAAACATGATTGATTTTATCTTGATAACGATAAAGTGCATCATAGACGTTAAGAATAGTTCCTCCCGGATAACCAAACACTGTATCGACACCTTGTTCAATTAAACATTCACATATAATTTCTGAACCAGTTAACATCATTTTGTTTTTCCTCCTTTTATTTTTTTTCTTCTGGTGCTTGTAATACGGCACCTTTATCTGCAGATGTTACTAAAGAAGCATATCTTACTAAGTAACCTTTTTTAATACGAGGTTCTCTTGGTTGCCATTTAGCTTTTCTTGCAGCCATTTCTTCATCACTTACACGTACGTTCATTGAATGATTTGTAATATCAATATCGATGATATCTCCTTCTTCAATGAAAGCAATTGGTCCACCTAAAGCAGCTTCTGGTGCTACGTGTCCAATAGAAGCTCCACGAGTTGCTCCAGAGAAACGACCATCTGTAATTAAAGCAACATCTTTATCTAAGCCCATACCAGCGATTTCTGAAGTTGGTGATAACATTTCACGCATACCAGGTCCACCTTTAGGTCCTTCATAACGAATAACAACAACATCACCTTTAACGATTTTTCCTTCACGGATAGCAACGATAGCATCATCTTCACAATCAAAGACACGAGCAGGTCCAGTATGTACCATCATTTCTTTAGCAACAGCTGATTGTTTAACAACGGCACCATTTGGACAAATATTTCCTTTTAAAACAGCGATACCACCATAAGGTGAATATGGATTTTCCACTGGACGAATGATTTCAGGATCTAAGTTGACACATCCTTCAATATTTTCAGCTACTGTTTTTCCAGTAACAGTTAATAAATCAGTTGATAATAAACCTAATTTATTGATTTCATTCATAACAGCATAAATTCCACCTGCTTCATTTAAATCTTCCATAAATGTATCACCAGCTGGAGCTAAGTGACATAAGTTAGGTGTTTTCTTAGAAATTTCATTCGCAATTTCAAGATTTAAAGTAACTCCTGCTTCATGAGCAATAGCTGGTAAATGAAGCATTGAGTTTGTTGAACATCCTAGTGCCATATCCATTGTTAGAGCATTGATAAATGCTTTTTCAGTCATAATATCACGAGGACGAATATCTTTTTTAATAAGTTCTACGATTTGCATACCTGCATGTTTTGCAAGTCTAATTCTTTCTGAATAAACCGCTGGAATTGTTCCGTTTCCACGAAGAGCCATTCCTAAAACTTCAGTTAAACAGTTCATTGAGTTTGCTGTATACATACCTGAACATGATCCACAAGTTGGACATGCTTTTTGTTCAAATTCATGAAGTTTATCTTCTGTCATATTTCCCGCATTGAATTGTCCTACTGCTTCAAATAATGAAGATAAACAAGTTCTTTTTCCATCCATTTTACGACCAGCTAACATTGGTCCACCAGAAACAAAGATTGTTGGAACATTAACTCTGGCAGCAGCCATTAATAATCCTGGTACGTTTTTATCACAGTTAGGAATCATAACTAAACCATCAAATTGATGTGCTTCAGCCATGGCTTCTGTACTATCAGCAATTAATTCACGGGTAACAAGTGAATATTTCATACCTGTATGGTTCATGGCAATACCATCACATACAGCGATTGCTGGAATTTCTACTGGTACTCCACCTGCAAGATAGATTCCTTTTTTTACAGCTTCACAAATTTTATCTAAGTTCATATGTCCTGGAACGATTTCATTGAAAGAATTGACAACCCCAATTAATGGTCTTTCTAATTCTTCATCTGTATATCCAGCCGCATTAAATAATGATCGATGTGGCGCTCTTTCAGTGCCTTTTTTTACAAAATCACTTTTCATCCCTATATCCTCCTATAAATGACTTACAATAAGGTCTCCCATTTCACGAGTCCCTACTAATGTTTTACCTTCAGACATGATATCTGTTGTACGATATCCTTCTTTTAATACTTTTTCAATGGCTTCTTCTACATCTTTTGCTTCTTGATCTAAATCAAAAGAATAACGAAGCATCATTGCTGCTGATAAAATAGTTGCGATTGGATTTGCAATATTTTGTCCAGCAATATCTGGTGCACTACCATGACTTGGTTCATACATACCAAAACTATCTTCTCTTAAAGAAGCACTTGATAACATTCCAATTGAACCAGTAACCATACTTGCTTCATCTGATAAAATATCACCAAACATATTTTCAGTTAAAATAACATCAAATTGTTTTGGATCTCTTACAAGTTGCATTGCACAGTTATCCACTAACATATGTTCTAAAGTTACTTCAGGATATTCTTTAGCAACTTCTTCAACAACTTTACGCCATAAACGAGAAGTATCTAAGACGTTTGCTTTATCCACACTTGTTACTTTTTTATTTCTTTTCATGGCAATATCAAATCCACGTTTAGCAATACGACGAATTTCACTTTCACTATAACTCATTGAATCACGTGCAACCATTTGATCTCCTTCTTTTTCAGTTGAACGTTCACCGAAATAAAGACCTCCAGTTAATTCACGCATGATCATCATATCAAATCCACCTTCAGTTAATTCTTCTTTAAGTGGACAAGCCCCTTTTAATTCATCATATAAATAAGCAGGACGTAAGTTTGCGAATAATCCTAATTCTTTTCTAATTTTTAATAAACCAGCTTCTGGTCTTAATGATGGTTCTAATTTATACCAAGGTGAAGTTGTTGTATTTCCACCAATAGCCCCTAATAAAACACTATCACTTTCTTTAGCAATTTTTAAAGCTTCATCACTTAATGGCACACCATAAGCATCAATTGAACAACCACCCATTAAGATTTCTGTATAATTAAATTTATGATTATATTTTTTCGCAATAGCATCCAAAACTTTCATCGCTTCTGTCACGATTTCAGGTCCGATTCCATCACCTTTAATAACCGCAATATTCTTTTCCATTTTTTATCCCCTATTTTTTAGAATTTACATAATTTACTAAACCATCAGCATCAATCATTTTTTGTAAGAATTCTGGGAATGGTTGACTTTGATAAGTTTCATTTTTTGTTTTATTTGTGATCACACCTGTTGAAAAATCAACTTCTACTTCATCACCTTTTTCAATTTTATCAGCTGCTTCTTCACATTCCATAATTGGGAATCCAATATTAATTGAATTACGATAGAAAATACGTGCAAAGCTTTTCGCAATAACACATTTAACACCAGCAGTTTTTAAGCAAAGTGGTGCATGTTCTCTTGAAGAACCACAACCAAAGTTTTGGCCAGCTACAATGATATCTCCCTTTTCTACAGTTGAAGCAAAAGTTGCATCAATATCTGCCATTGCATGACTTGCAAGTTCTTTTGCATCAAATGAATTTAAATAACGTGCAGGAATAATTACATCTGTATCTACATTATCTTTATATTTATAAATTTTCATTATTCTTTACCTACCTTTTCAGGATTTGCGATATATCCAGCAATCGCACTTGCTGCAGCTACTTGTGGAGAAGCTAAATAAATAAGTGCTTCTGTATCTCCCATACGACCTACGAAGTTACGGTTTGTTGTTGAAACACATTTTTCACCTTTAGCCATAACACCCATATGACCACCCATACATGGTCCACAACTTGGTGTATTGAATGCACACCCAGCTTCTACAAAGATTTCAGCTAAACCTTTTTGAATACATTGTAAGAAAATTTTTTGTGTTGCTGGTACAACCATCACACGTACATTGTCTGCAACTTTTTTACCTTTTAAAATAGCTGCTGCTTTTTCTAAATCAGATAAACGTCCATTTGTACAAGAACCAATAACGACTTGATCAATATAGATTTTATCCATTTCTTCAATTTCATCAATTGTATGTCCATTTCCTGGTAAATGAGGAAATGCTACAGTTGGTCTTACTTCACTTAAGTTGATTTCTACGACTTGTTCATATTCAGCATCTTCATCTGCTTCAAAGACTTCATAAGGTTTTTTAGAATGTTTTTCAATATAAGCAATTGTTTGATCATCAACAGGGAAAATACCATTTTTAGCTCCTGCTTCAATTGCCATATTACAAATTGTAAAACGATCATCCATTGTTAAATATTGAATACCATCTCCTACAAATTCCATTGATTTGTATAAAGCACCATCAACACCAATTTTATCAATAATATGTAAAATAACATCTTTCCCACTAACATATTCACTTGGTTTACCAGTAATCACAAATTTAATAGCACTTGGTACTTTAAACCATAATTCTCCAGTTGCCATTCCAGTTGCGATATCTGTTGTTCCTACACCTGTAGAAAAAGCTCCTAATGCCCCATAAGTACATGTATGACTGTCTGCCCCAATAATACATTCACCAGCCACAACGATTCCTTTTTCTGGTAAGATTGCATGTTCCACACCACATTTACCTTGTTCCATACGATGTGTTAAACATTGTTTGTTTGTAAAATCTAAGATTGCTTTTGAGTTTTCTGCAGATTTGATATCTTTATTTGGTGTAAAGTGATCTGGCACTAAAACCACTTTATCTCTATCAAAGACTTTATCTGCCATTTTATCAAAAATTGGTAATGCCATAGGCCCTGTAATATCATTTGCCATTACAACATCCAATTTTGCTTCAATTAATTGTCCCGCTTCAACATGATCTAATCCCGCATGTTTTGCTAAGATCTTTTGTGTCATTGTCATTGCCATTTTTTAAATTCCCCCTTCATTTTTAACCTTAGTAGGTTGTCATTAGAAAGTCATGACTTTCCAATGACAACACACTAAAGTGTGTTGATTAGTTATTGATTAATTTATCTTCATCAGACCAAGAATATAATTTTCTGATTTCTTTTCCGACTTTTTCTGATTCATGTTCTGCAGCTAATTTTCTCATTGCTTTGAAATGTGCTTGTCCTCCAGCTGATGACATATCTAATAAGAAATCTTTTGCGAATGTTCCATCTTGGATATCTTTTAAGATTTGTTTCATTGCTTTCTTTGTATCTTCTGTGATGATCTTTGGTCCTGTTATATAATCTCCATATTCTGCTGTATTTGAAATTGAATATCTCATTCCTTCAAATCCTGATTGATAGATTAAGTCTACGATTAATTTCATTTCATGGATACATTCAAAGTATGCATTTCTTGGGTCATATCCTGCTTCTACTAATGTTTCAAATCCTGCTTGCATTAAAGCACATACTCCACCACATAAGACTGCTTGTTCTCCAAATAAGTCTGTTTCTGTTTCTGTTCTGAATGTTGTTTCTAGAACTCCTGCTCTTGCTCCTCCAATTGCTAGTGAGTATGCTAAAGCGATGTCTTGTGCTTTTCCTGTGTAGTCTTGTTCTACAGCTACTAGACATGGTGTTCCTTTTCCTGCTTGGTATTCACTTCTTACTGTATGTCCTGGTGCTTTTGGTGCAATCATTGTTACATCTACATTTTTTGGTGGTACGATTTGATTGAAATGAATATTGAATCCATGAGCAAACATTAACATGTTTCCTTCTTCTAGATTTGGTTCAATTGATTCTTTATATAATTTTGCTTGTAATTCATCGTTGATTAAAATCATGATGATGTCTGCTTTTTTTGCAGCTTCTGCTGAAGTATATACTTCAAATCCTTGTTCTTCAGCTCTTTTCCATGATTTTGATCCTTCGTATAATCCTACGATGACTTTTACTCCTGATTCTTTTAAGTTTAATGCATGTGCATGTCCTTGTGATCCGTATCCAATGATGGCTACTGTTTTCCCATCTAATAATGATAAGTCACAATCTGATTCATAAAATATTTTTGCCATTTTTAATATCCCCCTTAATCTTCTTGGCTTCCTCGATGCATTCCAACAAGTCCAGTACGTGCGATTTCTGTCACGTTGAATCCGTTAAGCATCGTTAATAATTGATTGACTTTTCTTGTATTTCCAGTAACTTCAATAATTAATGAAGTTGGTGATACATCAATAATATGTGCTCTAAAGATATCAACAATTGAATTGATATTTGTTCTTTGATCAGCATTTGCATCTACTTTAATTAAGACAAGTTCACGATAAACTGAATCATCTGGTTCAAGTTTTTCAATTTCAACGACTTCTACAAGTTTCCCTAATTGTTTTTCAATTTGCGTTAAAATTTGTTCATCACCAGTAGAAACGACTGTCATTCGTGACATTCCTTTAATATTTGTTTGTCCTACTGAAATACTTTCAATGTTATATCCTCGTCTACTAAATAAACCAGCAACACGATTTAAAACCCCTGGATTATTTTCAACAAGTAATGACAAAACAAGTCTATCCATGTTTTAATCCTCCCTATTTTTTTAATTGTTTATGAATTCTATTCATTGCTGAAATGATTGCTTTAATTGTTGCTGTTGTAATATTTGGATGTACCCCTACTCCATATTCTTGAACAGCACTTCCTTTAACTCTTAAATAAACATAAGCAGCTGCTTTTGAACTAGATCCTGATGATAATGAATGTTCACTATAATCTAAGAAATGTGTATAAACAAAACCATTTTCATTGAATGCATCTTTAACAGCATCGATTGGTCCATTACCATAACCAACAATTGTTCTTACTTCTCCATGATCTTTTAATGTAATTTCTGCTTTTCTTTCAAATTCAGAATCATCTTCAGAAATATCAATTAATTTTTGTTTAATGAATTCATATGGTTCTTTAATATCTACATATTGTTCAATAAATGTATCATAAACTCTTTCTGGTGAAACTTCTCCTTCTTCTTCAGAAATATCTTGAATCACTTTTGCGAAGTCTACTTGTAATCCTTTTGGTAAATGATAACCATACATGCTTTCCATAACATAAGCAACCCCACCTTTACCAGATTGTGAATTAATACGAACGATTGGTTCATATTGTCTACCTAAATCACTAGGATCAATTGGTAAATATGGAACTTCCCACATTTTTGAATTTCTTTCTCTTAAAGCATGCATTCCTTTATTGATTGCATCTTGGTGACTTCCAGAGAATGCTGTAAAGACTAATTGTCCAACATATGGATGTCTTGGTGGAATATCCATTTTTGTACATTTTTCATAAACATGTTTAATATCATTAATATTTCCCAATTCTAATTGTGGATCAACGCCATGAGTAAACATATTTAAAGCAACAGTCACAACATCAACGTTACCTGTTCTTTCACCATTACCAAATAATGTTCCTTCAACACGATCAGCACCTGCTAATAAAGCAAGTTCAGTTGAAGCAATTCCACAACCTCTATCATTATGAGGATGAACAGAAACGATGACTCTTTCACGATCTTTGAAGTTACGACACATCCATTCGATTTGATCAGCATAAACGTTTGGTGTATCCATTTCTACTGTTGAAGGTAAGTTGATAATGACTTTATTATCTTTACTTGCTCCCCATACATCCATAACAGCTTCACAAACTTCCATTGCATAATCTACTTCAGTTCCTGTAAAACTTTCTGGTGAATATTCAAGAATCACTTTTCCTTCAAATTCTTTCGATAAATCTTTTACTAATTGTACACCATCAATCGCAATTTGTTTAATTTCATCTTTATCTTTATTAAAGACAACGTCTCTTTGTAAAATAGAAGTTGAATTGTAAACATGAACGATTGCTTTATCTAATCCTTTTAAAGCTTCAAATGTTTTTCTAATTAAATGTTCTCTTGCTTGAGTTAATACTTGAACAGTAACATCATCAGGAATTAAATTTTCTTCAATTAATAATCTTAAGAAATCATATTCAATTTGACTTGAAGAAGGGAAACCTACTTCAATTTCTTTAAATCCTAAGTCTACTAAAAGTTGGAACATTTCCACTTTTTCTTCAATTTTCATTGGTGTAATTAAAGCTTGATTCCCATCTCTTAAATCAACTGAACACCAAATTGGTGCTTTTTCAATTGTTTTATCAGGCCAAGTACGGTCTTTTAATTTAATTGTTTCAAATCTCTTGTACTTTTCGTAATTCATTTCTATTTCCTCCTTAATACTATAAAAAAACTCCCGTCTCAAAATAGCCAGTCCGGCCACTTTGAGGACGAGAGTTATATTACTTCGTGGTTCCACCTCAATTTGTGAATAAATCACTTTATCCACCTCGCTAAGTACGCTACATAATAGTTCATACTCTTGCAAAATAACGGTTGCATACCGTAGCCACCTACTTAAGTTCAGCGCTCCACTCAAGGATGAGTTCAGTATTACACAAACAATTCTTTTCACCAGCCAGAATTTCTCTACGCTTTGAAATAGTACTTACTAGTTCCTATCGAAGTATTTATTTTATGGTTACTTGTAATGTTAGACTCTTTTTTTACTAAAGTCAATGTCTTTAAGTTAATTTCACTAATTTAAAATATATTATTATTCTAATAGCTTTTTATTATTTATCAAAAGCAAGTTTAATTACTCTATCTAAAAGTTCACTATAAGAAATACCAAAGTCATTCATTAATTGTGGATACATTGAAATCTTTGTAAATCCAGGTAATGTGTTGATTTCATTTAAATAGATTTGATTTGATTTCTTATCTAAGAAGAAATCAACTCTTGATAAACCATGTCCATCAACTGCTTTGAAAACTCTTAAAGCATATTCACGAATTTTATCTTGAATTTCTTGATCAACTAAAGCTGGAATACATGTTTTACTTTCTTCATCTTCATATTTAGATTCAAAAGTATAGAATTCACCATGAGGCATAATTTGTCCCACACGTGATACAATTGGATCATCATTTCCTAAAACCGCTGTTTCAAGTTCAATACAATCCACACATTCTTCTACAACAATATGACGATCATATTTTGAAGCTTCAATAAGTTTAGTCATTAAATCTTCTTTATGATCACAACGATAACATCCAACACTTGAACCCGAACGGCTTGCTTTAATAAAGCATGGGAATCCTAATTCTTCTTCTACTGTTTTTTCAATATCTTCAATTTCATCAAATTGTTTATTTACAACAACAAGTTTTCCATCATATCTTTTTTTAACATATAAGGATTTTACTTGCGGAATTCCTGCAGTTTCTAAAATCTTCTTTGTATAGATTTTATCCATAGATACTGCCGAAGCTAAAACACGACATCCTACATAAGGAACCCCAGCAAGTTCAAATAAACCTTGAATCGTTCCATCTTCACCAAAAGCCCCATGTAAGATTGGTAAAACAACATCTTGTTGTTTTAATAAACCAAAAACATCTTGAACAGCCTTTGAATTTTCTAACCAAGTATCTTTAGCAAGATCTTCTTGGTTTTGATCTAAGATATACCAAGAACCCTCTTGATCAATTCCTACTAAAGTCACATCATAATGATCTTTATTCAAATTATTCATTACTGAAGTACAAGACATACGAGAAACGATATGTTCACTCGATTGTCCGCCACAAACAACCATTAATTTTTGTTTCATAATAATCTCCTTATCGATATAATTCTAACCAATCATCAACAAGAGTAGTATCTGTATAATATCGTAAAACATGATAGACATACTTACTATCTCCATAGACGGATGCATTATATTCTTTTTTACATTTTTCAGAAAACGCTATAGCATTTTGATAAGTGTATTGCTTGTCAGTTTGTTCAACATATTTAATATATCCAATACCATAATTATAAGATTGTAAGGCTAAAAAGATACCTTTTTCATCTTTTAAGGATGTTACATTTGCTTGTTTTAAACACTTTGCAAAATATTGGATTCCTACTTGAATAGAATATTCAGGATCATTGATGGCATTGGGTTTCTTTTCAAACTGTGTATTAAATTCACATTCTGAAGATTGCATTGGGTCATTTCCTTGCCCACCTGATTCTTGCATCATCATCGCTTGTAATAATTCTAAATATTCTTCTATATCATTTTCTCTAGCATATTTTAGCATTAAATCTTCATAATTCAATACCTGAGTTGAAACCAATGGATTCTCTTGTTTAAATTGATTTTTAATCAACTGATAGAAAGAAAATGCTAGTAGAAATAAAAGCGCAGCTAAAAGAAGTTGAAATGGTTTTTTTAATTTATATTTTTTCTTTTTCATTTTAAATCTTTTCAACAACTTCTTTTAAATTCATCGAATGACTGCCTTTAACTAAAATCACATCATCCTCTTTTAATAATGTATCTAAATGATCAATGACTTCTTGATTCGTTTCAAAATAATAAACATCATTCATACTTTCTTTAGCTTTTTGATAAATATATTTTGCTTCTTTACCCACACATACTAATACATCAATTCCTTTAGAAGCCACATAACTTCCCACTTCTTCATGAAGTTGTTGACTATAATTTCCAAGTTCTAACATATCTGCCAAGATAGCAACTTTACGTTTTTTATAATTAGCTAAAACATCAATACTTGATTTCATTGAATCAACACTGGCATTATAGGTTCCATCAATAACAGTTTTATGATTTTTTTCAAGAATATCCATACGATTCTTCGTTAATTTAAATTCTTGAATTCCTTTTTTAATATCTTCTAATGGAATATTTAATTCAATACCTACTGCAATCGCAATTAAAGCATTTGAAATATTATGTTCTCCTTGAACTGGTACTTCAATGATTTCTTTCTTTCCTTGATATTCCACTTCAAACGAACTCTTTGTTTCTTCTAAGACAATATGACTTGCTTGAATCGAAGCTTCTTTACTTTTTCCTACACGAACTACATTTAAATGAGGAAGATCCACAGTTTGTAACATGTCATTATCTTGATTGATAATTAAAGTTGAGCCATCTTTCATTCCATCGGTGATTTCTAATTTCGCTTTTAAAATATTTTCACGACTTCCTAATTCTCCAATATGAGCTGTTCCAACATTCGTAATACAAGCAATATCAGGACGAGCAATCATTGATAAACGAGACATTTCTTGTAAATGATTCATTCCCATTTCTAAAACGAGGACTTCTTCACCTTGATATCTTAAAATCGTAAGAGGTAGCCCAATTTCATTATTGTAGTTTCCTTCAGTTTTAAGGGTCTTATATTTTTGTTTAACTACACTATAGACCATATCTCTGGTACTTGTTTTTCCTACACTTCCTGTCACCCCAACAACTTTTACAGGGCGATGACTTCTTAAATAGCTTGCCATATCTTTTAAGGCTTGATACGTATCTTTGACTTTGATTACAATTTTATCTTCATAGCTGACATCTTTTTCACTAATGATTGCTTGTGCTCCTGTTTGAAAGGCACTTTCAATAAAATCATGACCATCAAATCTTTCTCCTTTTAAAGGAATATACATTCCTCCATTTGTCATTTGACGACTATCTTGACTAAAGAAATTAATTTCATCATATTTATTTCCTGACACAAGAATTCCTTGTGTTGCTTCTACAATTTCATATACTTTCATATTTTTCTCCTATGCATCTTGTACATTTTCAAATGTTTCTGTTTGATTTGCACCTAAATAATATCTTTGACCTTCACTATTAAATACACAGAAGGTTTCTCCATCACTTTGTTCGTAACCTTCCATAAAAATATCATTCCCTAAAACTTGTAAATTTCTAGCCACAACATTTTTAAATAATACATGATCTTCTTTTCCACTTAAATTCATACAATTTACTTTTGTCGATGAAGCATAAATGATTTTATTTTCCACAAGAACCATTGATCTATTTTCTACTTCTTTGATGGTTTTTTGTTCAAGATTTTCTTTATTTACTTGAACAATTTTTGAACCATCTGATAAATAAAGAGAGTTATCATTTATAAAGAATTCACATTGACCATTATAAACTATATCAACTTTTTCATCCTCTAAATTCATTCTTTTTAAAGAATAATTTTCTTGTTCATCTTGACTTAAATAATAAATATATTTTCCATCAACTGTTATATCATAGGTTGTTTCATCATTTATTTTTTTATTTTCTTTTGTTGATAAAGAGTAACAATAAAGACTTTCATGATCTTGATCTAATTGATAATAAAGATCATCTCCTTTAATAATAGGATAATAAATATTTTCTAATATTTGTGTTGTTGTTTTTTCTTTTAAATCATAAGCTTGATAATTATAATTGGCATCACAATAATAAAGAATATGATCTTTAATACTTAAATAACCTACACAATCATCAATGAGAACTTCACTTGTATCTAATTGATTCAAATCACTTACATATAATTGATTATTTCTAACATAATAAAATGATTTTTGATCTTTAATCACTGTTCCACCTGATTGATTATTATAAGCAAGATTATATAAATTCACTTTTCCCTTTAACGCATAATTTTCTTGATTCGTAGATGTTGACTTCGTTCCTTGAAGAGGATGACTTGTCATATAATTTCCTAAAAAGATAGAAGAGATACATAAAACAAGGGCAATGATCCAAAGAATTGGCTTTTTCCAATAGCCTTTATAAGGATCCTCTTCTTCAACAACTTCCTCTTGTATTTGTCTTGTTCCACAAGCAGGACAAATTTCTTCATCTTCACTTAAAGGAAGATGACAACGAATGCATACTTTTTTTATTGGTTGAAGCTGTTTTCCACATTGAGGACAAAACAACATATCATCTTCGACATATGTTCCACATTGACTACAATACATTTTTATTCACCTCTAGTGTCCTTATTCTACCATACAAAGAAAATAAAAAGAATGACTAAATTGTCATTCTTATAAAGGGGCATATTCCCCATCATAGCTACTAATAAAATAATGGCGTGTATAATCGTCATCATAAGTAAAGAAAATCACTTTATCTCCAATGACATAAAAATCTCTAGCATCATCATATAGAGAATAGCTTTCATCATCACTATAAGCATCTAAAGCATTATCATAGTCTTCACTATAAACAATGACTTTTTCATTTTCTTCATCTTTACCTACGCCAAAACGATAAATATCACTTATTTCTTGAACAACTTCTGAATCATCACTATTGAGATCTGATTTATAGACCCCATCATATTCTCGATAATATAAGAAGCCATCGATAAAATACCCATCTCCATAGCTATTCATTTTATTTTTTAAAGTTGTTCCATTAAAATCAATCAATTGACTTTCATAATCTGTATTTGTACATAAAATACGTTGATTTTGATCATCTACTGTAAATTCATAAATATTATCTTTGATTTTTTGATTATCAATAACATTTATATTTTCATCAATAGTTGCACAATAAAGCGTATCATCTCTAATATAGAAAATCTTTTGATCAAGAACATAACAATGACTTGCATCATTTAATAATGTTTTTCTTTTTGCATTAGAATCCAAGAAAATGAAATCATTATAATTTTCATAGAAACATCCTCGATCATCAACATAAATATGATCACAGCTACTGTCTTCTAAAACCTCTTGATTTTCAAAATCAGCATCATATTTTACTAATTGATCATTCAAAGAAATGTAAAGTTCATTTTGATAAACAAAAGCACCACCATCACTATTTAAAAAGTTTTGATTGTAATCGCCTCTTGAACTATCTTGTTTTAAATTAAAACTTGATAAATCTGTATTTCCTTTACCATCAAAAGAAGATGTCGCTTCATCTGTTGTTTGTACAATATTTGTAATTGTATGAATAACAAACTGTGAAACTGGAATGAAGATAAAACATACCCCAAAAATAATTCCTATAAATGTTTTAATAAATGATTTTTGTTTAGGTTTTTTTCGCATATTCTTTTTTCTTGGTTGACTTTGAAACTTTTTAAAGGTTTCCTTATAATTCATACTATTTAAATCTTTTAATTGTTTAAATGAATCTTTAAAATCATAAGCATTTTTCTTATAATCATAACTTTCTGATACCGTATTATAATTATGACTTTGTTCACTATGTACAATTATATCTGGTGTTACTTTTTTTATTGTATTATCTTTTCGATAGATTGTTGGACTTCCACAGTTAGAACAATATTCTTGATAGGGATAAATTAATTTAAAACAGACAGGGCATGTTGTTTTCCCAATTTGTTTATGTCCGCATAAGTGACATTCCAAACTATTACCAATCTCTACCCCACAATATTTACACTTCATATTCCCACTCCTTTTTTCCATCATATCATAAAAAAAGACCTCTTGGGCCTTTTAAGATAATTTTTTATATAAATGATTTCCGATTGTTTGGATAATTTGTACAAAGATAATAAGAATGATACTTGTAACAACAAGATAAGGAATCTTGTAGGCTTGATATCCATAACGAATAGCAATATCTCCAAGTCCTCCTGCCCCTAAGGCACCACCCATTGCACTATAGCCAATAATACTAATCATAGTAAGTGTTATTCCTGATAAAATAGCGGGAAAGGCTTCTTTTAAATAGATACGATAAATAATTTGAAAATCAGTTGCGCCAAATGATTTAGCAGCTTCTATTAAACCAACATCTACACTTCTTAGTGCACTTTCGATAACTCTGGCAACAAAAGGTATTGCCGAAATCGTAAGAGGTACAAGAGCTGCCGTTGTTCCAATGGCTTTACCCGCAATAAGTCGTGTAAGAGGTATTACGATGACCATTAAAATCACAAATGGGAAACTTCTAAAGACGTTTACTAAAACATCTAGAATTGTATAAATAACTTTGTTTGGTTTTAATCCATCAGGTGCTGTGAGTGTTAAAATGATGGCAGGAATAAAACCTAAGACCACCGCAAAAAACGTTGATCCAATCACCATGTATAATGTTTCATAAGTTGCTTTTAAAATAACATCACTCATACAATTTCCTCCCAAGTAATTCCTTCTTGATTTAAATAATTTCCTACTGCTTGTAAATCTTTTTCTTCAATATTAATAATTAAGCTTCCCATCATTGAACCTCTAAAGTTTTCGAGTTTTCCTTGACAGATATCAAAGTTGATATCAAGGGTCCTAGCTAATTGGGTAATGGTATGTGATTTTGAATTATTATTGGTAAAGAATAATTTAATATTTTTTCCCGTTTGAGGAAGAATTTCCACATCATCACCCACAAATTTTTGGATTTCTTGATTTGGTGCTACAAAAAGTTCTTCTGGTTTTCCAACCGATAAAACACGTCCATCTTTTAGGAAAGCAACTTTATTACAAATTTGTTTAATCACTTCCATTTGATGTGTAACGACTACAATTGTAATATTCATTTCTTTATTGATTTTTAATAAAAGATTGAGAATATCTCTGGTAATTTGTGGATCTAAAGCTGATGTTGCTTCATCACACAATAGAATTTTAGGATTTAATACAAGTGCTCTAGCAATGGCTACTCTTTGTTTTTGTCCACCACTTAATTGACGAGGATAAGCTTGACTTTTTTCTTCCAAGCCAACAAGTTTTAATAAGTTTTCAATGCGTTGCTTGTTTTCTTGACTGTTTGGATCTTGTTTCCAAAATTTAAGAGGTAAAGCAATATTATCATAAACATTTAATCGATTTAAAAGATTAAAGTTTTGGAAGATCATTCCCATTTCTTTTTGAACAAAACTTAGTTGTTTTTTATCTAAAGAAGAAATTGCTTTTCCGTCAACCACTACTTCTCCTTTTTGAAAACTTTCTAAGCCATTAAAACAACGAAGGAGTGTTGATTTACCCGCACCACTTTGTCCAATAATCCCAAAGATATCACCTTGTTCAATGGAAAAAGAAACATCTTTTAATACTTCTAAATTTCCATAGCTTTTATACAAATTTTGAATTTCAATCATAAATCTCATCCCCTTATCCAAAGAAACATTGTCCAATATGGCAATATCCTTGTGGATTCTTTTCTAAATACTTTTGATGGTATTCTTCTGCTTCATAGAAATTATCAAGAGGTTGTATTTCAACAACCACTTTTTCTTGATAATCCTTTTGTACCTCTTGTGTCTTTTTTGAATAATTTCTAAATCATTTTCATTAATATAATAAATACCTGTACGATAAGAAATTCCTTCATCTTCACCTTGTTTATTTAAAGAAGTTGGTTCAATAATTCTATAGTAATCATCTAAGATCTGTCTTAAACTTCTTTTACTTTCATCGTATTCCACTTTAACAGTTTCAACATGTCCTGTTTTTCCCACTTTTACATCTTCATATTTTGGATTTTCTGTATGTCCATTAGCATAACCTACTGTTGTTTGAATAATTCCTTCAAATTGGTCAAAATACTTTTGAACGCCCCAGAAGCATCCTCCCGCTAAATAAATAACACTCATTTTAAATCTCCTTATTTTGTTGGATCTGTAAAGACATCTTTTACTGATCCTTTATATTTTTTAATATAGTTTTTCACTTTTTTAGATTGTAATGCTTTCTTTAATGCTTTTGTTTTAGCTGTATTTTCATTTCCTTCTTTAACTACTAAATAGTTGATATAAGGTTGTGCTTCTTCATCTGTAAAGCTTTCTGTAAGTAAGACGTTAGCACTATCTCCTAAGTTATGTTCTAATGCATAGTTTCCATTGATAACAGCAACATCAACATCTGGTAAGTTGTTTGGTAAGTTGGCTGCTTCTAATTCTTCAATTTTATAGTTATGTGGATTAGAAGTAATACTTGATGCTGTATAAAGTGTATCATCGTTTAATTCGATTAAGTTGTTTTTAGCAAGTAAAGCTAACGCTCTTGATTCATTTGAACCATCATTTGGTATGGCAATTGTTGCCCCATCTTTTAAATCATCTAATGATTTTAAGTTTTCTGAATATAAAGCCATTGCTTCATAGTGAACTCCAGCGACTGCTTTTAAATGAAGTTTTCTTTCTTTGTTTTGTTCCTTTAAATAAGCAAGTGTTTGGAAATAGTTTGCATCTAAATCTCCATCTTCTAATGAAGTATTTGGCGTAACATAATCTGTAAATTCTGTGACTTCTAATGTATATCCTTCTTTTTCTAATTCATCTTTTACCACATCATTTAAGATTTCTGCATGTGGTATTGCTGTTGCCCCTACTTTAATTGTTTTATCATCACTTGATGAATTTCCTGCACATCCTACGATTGAAAGTGCAAATGCTGCTGATAATAATAATTTGATTCCCTTTTTCATTTTTTTGTTCTCCCTTTTTCTTTTATATTCAATACAACAAATAAAAAACTCGTCCTTTATACAAAGGACGAGTTACCTCGCGTTACCACCTTAATTTAAAATAACCTCACGATTATTTCCTCATCGAGTACTATCATACTCTATCACTTTAACGGGTGAATCCGTCATAGCCTAACCCTTTGGGCTCGGTATGCAACTCCAAGGCCATTTTCGTTTACCTTCCATGTTTCTTTTCCACCAACCAAGAACTCTCTAGGCATTTTCAGTAAATTACTTTCCTTTTCAATGTCTTTATTGTATTGTTGTATTCATAGTATACCCCTATGAATTATATGTCAATAGTTTTTTTATTTTTTTTCATCTTTTTCTACATAATCAACATCAATGATATCATCACTACCTTGACGGTAAGCTTCTCCAGATTGATAAGCTGCTTTCTTTTCAGCCATCTCTTTTTCAATCTTTTCATTGTATTCATTAATTTGTTTTTCATAAAAATATCTTCTAATAAAAGAATATAAAACCAAAACTCCTACAATAGCCCATGTAACAGGACTGAATAATAAATTTAAAAGAAGACTTAAAACTAAAATAACAACGACAATAATTAAAATAATTTGATAAATTGGCATTTTTTTCTCCTATTTGGAAAACGTAAATAAATCTTTGATTTCTACATGAAGCCCATAAGCTAATTTAGAAATTGCTTTCAAAGAAATATTACGTGTTCCTCTTTCTACATCTGATATATAATTTTTTGATAATCCACAGCGAAATGATAATTCTTCTTGAGAAATATGTGCTTTTAAACGTAATTCTTTAATTCGTAATCCAAACAAAATGTGAACATCTTTATTCATTTTGCATTTGCATTAATTCTGCTGCTTGATCACTGATTTTTTTAAAACGATGATGAAGACCGGACTTACTAATAGATAATCCTGTTTCTTCTTGATAAGCAGCACATAACTCATTTAATGTATAATCTGGATATTTTTTACGAACTAAAGCTACCGTTCTGGTTTTTTCATCAAGCATATCTAAGCCCATAAACATCTCAATAATACTGATATCTTCTAATTGTTTATTTGATGAAGCCATCGATTTTACTTCATTTGCAATATCACAGTTATTCCAACGGTTGACAGTATTAGACATACTACGATCAATTCTGGTACTTTCAAAATTCATGACCGATTGACTTGCACCAATAGCTCTTAAAAAATCACCTATTTTCTCTGCTGATTTTAAATATACAAGATATTTGTTTCTTCTTTTTGTCATTTTTGCATTTAAATTAAAATAATTCATTAATTCTTGTATATATGAAGCATATTCTTCTTCATCTACCGAAAGTTCTAAATGATAATTAGATGTTTCTGGGTTATTGACAGAACCCCCTGATAAAAAGATACCAGCTAGAAACGCTCTTTTGCAACATTCTTTTTCTAAAAGCTTTTTATCAGGTAAAGTATGAAAACCTAAACCATTCATTAATCCTAAATCATCTAAAATTTCTCTTGCTTTAGATACTTTTAAAATATAAACATTATTTTTTTGTAATTTCATTTTTCGTGAAACAAGAAATTCAATATGAGGGTGATAAACTTCTTTGAGCATTTTATGAACTTTAGATGCAATTTTCGCATTTTCTGTTCTTATGGTAAGTAATAAACCTTGATTAGAAAGAGAAAGTGTTCCATTGACTTTAATAATTGCAGATAGAATTGCTTTTTGACAACAAATATCAAAATCATTGAAAACAACTTCTTCTTTGACTTGTCTAGCAAATGATACTTTCATTAGTGAATCGCATCCCTATGTAGACGATGAACATGATATTTTTCACTATAATGATCGGCAAAATAATTTGTTAAACTTACCGAACGATGTTGTCCACCGGTACAACCAATACCAATGACAACATGTGTTTTCCCTTCTTTATCATATTCGTCTAATAAATAATCTAAAAGATCTGTCATTTTGTTAATAAATTTTTGTGTTTCTGGTTTATCAATTACATAATCATAAACTTCTTTATCATTTCCTGTTAAATTTCTTAATTCATCTATATAGAAAGGATTTGGTAAAAAACGGACATCAAATAATAAATCGGCATCTTTGGGAATTCCATGTTTGTATCCAAAGGATACAAAACTAATTCTAAAAGGATCTGTTGATTGATGATTAAATTGGTTTTCTAATAATTGTTGGAATTTATTTCCTTTAAGTTGTGTTGTATCAATCACAACATTGGCCTCTTTAGAAATTGGGCGTGCTAATTTTCTTTCATATTCAATTGCTTCTACAAGCGTTGAAGCTTTATTAGAAATTAAGATTGGATGTGATCTTCTTGTTTCTTTATATCTTTTTAAAATAATATTATCATCACAATCTAAAAAGATAACCGATACGTTAAGCCAATCTACGTTTGATAAAAAGCGAATCGCTTTTGGCGCATCATTTAAACTAACAGCCATCGCAATTCTTTGATAAGCCGTATTATCTTTTAAATATTCAGAAAAAGCTCCTAATAATTCTATTGGGTAATTATCAATACAACGATAAGCCATATTTTCAAAAGCAGCCATTGCCGTTGTTTTCCCTGCACCTGACATTCCAGTAACAATTACAATTTCAATTTTATCCATAAAACCACACCTTTCATTTTCGTATCTATTCTATCAAAATTCCTAAATAATGAAAAGCCAGATGTGAACATCTGACTATTTATTTTAAAGAAGCAATATATTGTCCGGCAATAGCCCCATCATTTGTTGCTGTTACAACTTGTCTTAATTGTTTATTACGCACATCGCCTGCCACAAAGATGCCTTTAACGGCTGTTTCCATATTTTCGTTGGCATCAATATAACCATTTTCATTGACAATATTTAATGATTTTGCACATTGTGTCATTGGATCTAATCCAATAAATGGGAAGATACCATTTACCTTTAATTTTTCTGTTGTTTGATCATCACTATTTTCAATAAGAAGTCCACATACTTTTTGATCTTGTTCAAGTATTTCTTTTGGCTTTCTTTTAAAATGAACTTCAATATTTTCTACTTTAGAAAGACGATCTTGAATCACTTTATCCGCTCTAAAGACATCTCTTCTTACAATTAAATGGACTTTATGACATAAAGTTGCAAGATACATTGCTTCTTCTAACGCTGAATTTCCACCGCCAATAACAGCAACATCTTGTTCTTTAAAGAAAGGTCCATCACAAACTGCACAATAAGAAATACCACGTCCAACAAGTTCGTTTTCTTTTTCTAGATTCATTTGTCTTTCTTTTGTTCCTGTCGCAATTAAAACATATTTTGCTTGATAGCTTTGTTTAGCAGTAATGACTTCTTTATAATCACCATGATCTTTAATATCTAAAGCTTCTTCATAAGCCATTTTTGCCCCAAAGCTCATAGCACTTTCATACATGGTAAAGGCAATTTCTGGTCCAGGTGTTGGTTTTAATCCTGGATAGTTTTCAATTTGTGCTGTAACATTCAATTTTCCACCAGGTGCTGCTCCATCTAAAATAAGAACCTCTAAACCGGCACGACTGGCATAAAGACAAGCACTCATCCCGGCAGGACCTGCACCAATAATAATTAAATCTAACATAGCTCATTCTCCTTTATATATTCCATAAATTCTTTATAATCATTGATTAATAAATCTGGGTTTTCTTTTTCAATCTGTTGATATCCTTTAGGCGACCATTTAACTCCTATTGTTTTTACTCCAGCACTTTTTCCAGCTTGAATATCAGTCACATTGTCACCGACATAGTATCCTTCTTGACAGTTTAATTTTTTCAAGGCACATAAAATGCCTTCTGGATCAGGTTTTGATTTTTTAACATCATTTTCACCGATAACCACATCAAAGTATTGTGTAATATCAAATAAATCTAAGCCTAAATAAGCTGCTTCTTTATATTTTGTCGTTACCACCCCAAGTAAGAAACCTTCCTTTTTAAAATATTCCAACATTTCTTTAACATAAGGATAGATTGTCACAAAATCTTCATGATGTTTATGATTGTAGTCTCGATAGTATTGAATTAATTCGTCTACTTGATTTTCTTCCACATAACGACTAAATGTATTTTTTAAAGAAGGACCTAAAAAAGATAAAAGTTCTTCTTCAGATAAAGTATAGTCTGGTTTGTATTTTTTAAATGTATGAATAAAAGATTTTTTTATAAGTAAATCTGTATTTAAAAGTGTTCCATCTAAATCAAATAATATTGCTTTTTTCATCGTCATTCTCCTTTTCAAACATTATATCTATTTTATAAAAAAAAGATAGCGTTATGCACTATCTTTTACTCTATTTCCTTTTAAATGGCAATATATAAAACCAATAATTCCTATAATGACAAAAGCAATAGAAACAAGCTGTGCTGTTTTTAAACCAAAAACATACAGACTATCTGTTCTAAAAGCTTCAATAAAGAAACGAATTATTCCATACCAAATAAAATAACTAAAGAATTGAACTCCTTGTTTCTTTTGAAATCTTCTTATTATAAAGAAAATAAGTAGAAAACCAAGAACACATCCTATTGATTCATAAAGAAATGTTGGTTGATAATAAGTACCATGAATATACATTTTATCAATAATAAATTGAGGTAAATGTAATGACTTTAAAAAACTAAGACTTACCGCACTTCCATAAGCTTCTTGATTAAAGAAATTCCCCCATCTTCCACAGGCTTGAGCAATTAAAACACCCGGCATAATGGCATCTCCAGAAACGAGAAAAGGAATATCTCTTTTTTTAAAGAAGAAATAACTGTAAAGCAGTCCTGTAAAAATTCCTCCTTGAATGGCAAGACCGCCATGACTAATCATAAAGATTTCCATGGGATTGCTTGCATAGAGTTCATTCCACATAAAGATGACATACCAAATACGTGCCCCAATGATTCCTACAAATAAAAGTCCAAAAACATAATCAGAAAGAATTTCTTTTGAATAACCTAATTTTTTAAAATTATATTGTCCTATAAAATAAGCAATTGCAGCCCCAGTAAGTATACATAAGGCATACCATTGTATAGAAAGTGGTCCTATTTCTATAAAGGTATTAAAACTTGGGAATAATCTCATGATTCTTGTTTATTATGATCGATATTTTTAAGAATTCTTTCCACAAATTCTTTACTTGAATCAATTCCAACATCTCTAAGACGCATATTCATAACAGCAGCTTCAATAATAACAGACATGCTTCGACCACTTGAAACAGGAACAACGATTTTAGGAATTTTAATTCCTAAAACATCTTCAGAAATATCATTTTCTTCGACACCAACACGTGTATATTCACGAGATGGAACCCATCTTTCTAATTGAATAATTAAGTCTACATCATTTTTATCTAAGATGGCAGAAATACCAAACATCTTAGAAACATCGATAACTCCAATTCCTCTAATTTCTAAAAGATTCGCAAGCACAGCAGGTGCTTTTCCAACGATTTTTTGTCCAACACGATAAAGTTCTACAGCATCATCTGCGACAAGTAAATGTCCTCTTTTTACTAATTCTAAGGCAATCTCTGATTTACCAATACCACTATCGCCTTTAATAATGACACCTTTACCATGAATATTTAGGAAAACACCATGCATTAATGTATCTTTCGCAAGTTTTTCTTCAAGTGTATTCATCAATTCACTTGAAACAGCTCCAGTAATAAGTTCTGTTTGAAAAATTGGAAAATTACGTTCATTAGCCACATCTTTTAATACTTTTGGACATTCATGTCCTTTACAAATAACAATACAAGGTACTTCTTCATTAATAAGACAAGGAAAGATTTCTTTTTGTCTTTCTTCTGACATTTCAGCAACAAAGGCCATTTCCTTATCCCCAAAAACAATAATTCTTCTAAAATCGCTATGTTTAAAAAATCCTGCTAATTCAAAACCAGGACGATTAATTTCACCTGTTTGAATGATTCTTTTTAAAGCTTCTTCATTTCCTGTTACTTGTGTATAACTTTTATTATTCCCTAATAAGTTTTCTACTGTAATTGATTTCATCTTTTATCTCCTTAAAGCATCGTTTTTAAAAATTGACCTGTGTAGCTTTTTTCACATTTAGCAACTTTTTCAGGTGTTCCAGTAACAACAACCGTTCCACCACCGGCACCACCTTCAGGGCCTAAATCAATAATATGATCAGCAACCTTAATAACATCTAAGTTATGTTCAATAACAATAATGGTATCCCCTTGGTCTACAATTCTTTGTAAAACATCAATAAGTTTTGAAACATCATGACTGTGTAATCCAGTTGTTGGTTCATCAAGAATATAAACTGTTTTTCCTGTTGATTTCTTTTGAAGTTCACTTGCCAATTTAACTCTTTGTGCTTCTCCACCAGAAAGTGTTGTTGCACTTTGTCCAAGTTTAATATAACCAAGTCCAACATCATAAAGTGTTTGTATCTTATTTCTAATTTTAGGTAAATTATCAAAGAAATCAAGAGCTTCTTCTACAGTCATTTCTAAGACATCATAAATATTTTTATCTTTATAGGTAACTTGTAAAGTTTCTTCATTGTATCTTTTTCCTTCACATTGTTCACAAGGAACATAGACATCTGGTAAAAAGTGCATAGAAATTTTCTTTAAACCATCACCTTGGCAAGCCTCACAACGCCCACCTTTAACGTTAAATGAGAATCTTCCTTTATCATAGCCTCTCATCTTTGCTTCATTTGTTTGTGCAAATAAATCACGAATATCATCAAAGACCCCTGTATAAGTTACTGGATTAGAACGTGGTGTTCTTCCAATTGGATCTTGTGATACTTCAATTACTTTATCGATATTTTCAATCCCCAGTATTTCCTTATGTAATCCTGGTCTTTCTTTCGATTGATAAACATAACGCATGAGTGATTTTCCTAAAATATCATTAACTAATGTTGATTTTCCACTTCCAGATACCCCAGTAACAACATTGAATTTTCCTAAAGGAAATTTCACATTAATATTTTTTAAGTTATGTTCTTTTGCTCCCTTAACCTCTAAGAATAACCCATTTCCTTTACGACGTTTTTTAGGAACTTCAATTTTTTGTTTACCTGATAAATATTTTCCGGTAATTGAATCTTCACAATTCATAATTTCTTCCGGTGTTCCTGCACAAATAACTTGTCCCCCATGAACACCCGCTCCTGGTCCAATATCCACAATAAAATCAGAAGCACGCATTGTATCTTCATCATGTTCTACAACAAGAACACTATTTCCTAAATCACGAATATCTTGTAAGGATTTGATTAATTTTTCATTATCTCTTTGATGAAGCCCTATAGAAGGTTCATCTAAAACATAAAGGACACCTGTCAAGCGTGTTCCAATTTGGGTTGCTAAACGAATACGTTGAGCTTCTCCACCCGATAATCCTCCAGCACGTCTAGCAAGAGTTAAATAACCAAGACCAACATTATTTAAGAATGTTAAACGATCCGTAATTTCTTTAAGTACAAGACGAGCAATATTCATTTCATAGTCTGTAAGTTTTATATTTTTCACAAATTCCAAGGCATCTACAATGGCTTGTTCAGTAAATTCCGCAATGTTCATACCACCTACTCTAACAGACAGAACTTGTTCATTAAGTCGTCTTCCTTTACAAGTAGGACAGGTATGTTCTGACATAAAAGAAGCATACCATTCTTTTGACCATTTAGAAGTTGTTTCTTCATAACGACGGGCAATTAAAGTACGAACACCTTCAATGAATTTTGTCGTTTTACTGACATTTCCACTATCAGAAACAATTTGATAACTAATAGGTTCTCTTGAGCCATCTAAAATATAACTTAATTCTTGTTTAGAAAAATCTTTAAGTGGTTTATCTAAATCAATATTGTAATAATCACATAAAACTAAAAATCTTTGCCATTCAATACGATTTGTCCCTACAGCTGTTTTAAAATAACGAAGTCCACCTTCATTAATAGATTTATTCCAATCAGGAATCAATAAATCATCATCCACTTCATTTTTGATTCCAAGTCCTCGACAATCTGGACAAGCTCCTAAAGGATTATTGAAAGAGAAAAGACGTGGTTCTAATTTAGGCACAGAAAAGCCACAAACAGGACATGCAAGATGCTCACTAAAGAGTTCTTCTGTTTTTGTCGTTAAGTTTTGAACAACGGCTTCACCACCTGTTAGTTTTAAAGCAACTTCTAATGAATCAACCAAACGGCTACGATAACCTTCTTTTTTTATAATACGATCAATGACCACATCGATATCATGTCTTTTATTTTTATCTAATTCAATTTCTTCATCAAGCATATAGTTTTGACCATCAACAATAACACGTAAATAGCCATCTTTTAAAAGATCTGCAAAGTAATCTTTAAACGTTCCTTTTTTTCTTTTAACGACACGGGCCAAAACCATGAGACGATCTCCATCATCATAACGATCTATCGTATCAGCCATTTGTTTAATAGTTTGGCTTTCAATGACAATATCATGTTTTGGACAATAAGCCTTTCCTACACGTGCATAAAGCAATCTTAAATAATCATAAATTTCTGTAACAGTTCCTACTGTGGAACGGGGATTGTTTGATGTCGTCTTTTGATCAATGGCGATTGCAGGAGAAAGTCCTTCAATCGTATCCACATCTGGCTTTTCCATGTTTCCCAAGAATTGTCTTGCATAAGCACTTAAAGATTCTACATATCTTCTTTGGCCTTCTGCATAAATGGTATCAAATGCAAGAGAAGTTTTGCCTGAACCAGATAATCCTGTCATAATGACAAGCTTATTTTTAGGAATATCAATATTGATATTCTTTAAATTATTTTCTCTTGCCCCTCGAATAACTAATTTATCTTCCATTTTGTCTTCCTTTCAATAATTTGATAATACTTTCAAAGTCATGACCCCGCATTTGTAGGTCATAGGCCCAATCTAATAATTCTTTAAATTCATCATTTGGTTTAAATCCTAAATCTATTAAAATTTTACCATCTATCAATGGTTTTAATGCATGATTTCCTAATCTTGAAACTTTTTCTTCAACGTACGCATCTAATGTTGAAATGGTTTCTGGACGATTTGCAAGCCTCCCTAACTTATCACATTTTGACATGCATACAAGATCTTCTAAAGGAAAAATGCCTTCAATGCCTTTTAAAAGTTTATAATAACTGTAATCTTTGCTTTGATTTCTTACCATATTCATTAAATGCATATGATAATAAATCATTGTTTTTATATATTTTTTCATTTTCTTATTTTCAAAGAAATGCGTAAAATATTGATTAAATACTTGGACACCACTTTCATTATGACCAGGTGCTTTCCCTTCTGGTGTCGTTACTAACGGTTTTCCAATATCATGTAATAAAGCACTCCACATAAAGGCTAAAGGCCAACTTGTTTTTTGACGACATAGCGCCGCTAAATCAACGACAAGAAGGGTATGATTCATAACATTTCCTTCTGGATGAAAATCGAGGCGTTGAGGACATGTCACAAGTGTTTCCAAGGGTTCAATAATTGCATCAATTTCTAATAAAAACTTTAATCCTACTGAAGGATGATTCGAAAGTAAGAGTTTATTATATTCTTGTAAAACACGTTCTTTCGATAGGTAATGAAGTTCTCCTTTATGAACCATCTTTTTACATACTTCTTTTGTCTTTTCGTCCACTTGCATTTCAAAACGAGCCATAAATTGAGCTAAGCGCAAGACTCTTAAAGGATCTTCTTGAAATGTCTTTTCATCAATCATTTTTAAGATTCTCTTTTGCAAATCATCTTTACCGTTATAAAAATCAAGTATTTCATCATTTTTATAATCATACATCAATGCATTTACCGTAAAATCCCTTCTACGACAGGCTTCTTTTAAATCTAAATCTTTATAAACCTCTACCTCAAATTCGCGATGCGTTTTGCCATTTTTTCTTTCTTTACGTGGCATTGCGAAATCAAAATGAGGAAGTGTATCTAATTTTAAAATACCAAAGCTTTTACCTACACGATTAACATGACCATATTTAGATAAGATGGCATCAATTTCTTCTATTTCTAAATCATAGATTTCAACATCCACATCATGATAATCCACTTGATGATATAAAAGATAATCTCTAACAATACCTCCTACCAGATAAATACGTCCTTTTTTTGATAAAGAATCTAATACTTGTTTTTCTAATCCTTCAAACTTAAATTTCACCTTGTAGCTCCAACATCATATCACGAAGTTCCATGGCACGTTCAAAGTCAAGGGCCTTCGCAGCTTCTTTCATTTGTTTTTCTAATTCTTTAACAAGTGTTTCTTTATCTTTCTTCTTCGCTTTCTTACCTTTTTGAACAAGAGATACAGCTTCATCTATATTTTCTTGTCCATGAATAGCATCTCGAATTTCTTTTTTGATAGTTTGTGGAATAATACCATGTTCTTCATTATATTTTTCTTGAATTTCACGTCTTCTTGCGGTTTCATCAATCGCTTTTTGCATTGAATCTGTTATCTTGTCTCCATACATGATAACTTTCCCATTACTGTTTCTGGCGGCACGCCCGATGGTTTGAATAAGTGATCTTTCTGATCTTAAGAAGCCTTCTTTATCAGCATCAAGAATACAGACAAGGGAAACTTCAGGCAAATCTAAACCTTCTCTTAATAAGTTGATACCAACAAGAACATCATATTTTCCTAAACGAAGATCTCTTAAGATTTCCGTTCTTTCTAAAGTTTTTGTATCACTATGCAAATAAGCTACTTTTAATCCTAATTCTACTAAATAAGCACTAAGATCTTCTGCCATACGTTTTGTAAGAGTTGTAATTAAAACACGTTCATTTTTTTCAATACGTTGATGAATTTCATCAATAATATCATCCACCTGTCCATCAATTGGTCTTACTTCAATAATTGGATCAAGTAAACCTGTTGGTCGAATAATTTGTTCAACAACTTGTCCATGTACCTTTTCAAGTTCATAATCTCCTGGTGTTGCCGAAACAAAGATAGCTTGGTTAATGAGATCTTCGAATTCTTCAAAAACAAGTGGTCTATTATCTAAAGCACTTGGAAGTCTGAAGCCATATTCAACGAGCGTTTCTTTTCTAGAACGGTCTCCATTATACATTCCTCTTATTTGTGGAAGCATAACATGGCTTTCATCAACCACAAGTAAAAAATCTTTAGGAAAATAATCAATTAAAGTATAAGGACGTTGTCCTTCTTTTCGCCCATCAATATGACGTGAATAGTTTTCAATTCCCGGACACATTCCTACTTCTCTTAACATTTCCACATCATGTCGTGTTCTTTGATCCAAACGTTCATATTCAAGAAGTTTTGTTTCATCTTTGAAATATTGTAAACGTTGTTCTAATTCTTCAGAAATCGTGTCACATGCTTTCAACATTTGTTCCTTTTTAGTAACATATCCATAAGCAGGATAAATTGTATAGGTATTATATGAACCTAGAATATGTCCAGTAAGAGGATCTACTTCACAAATACGTTCAACCGTATCTCCAAAAAGTTCAATACGAATTAAATAATTTTCTGTATGACCAGGCACAATTTCAATAACATCTCCACGAACTCTAAAAGTTCCTTTAGATTGTTCAATATCATTTCGTTGATATTGGCGATCCACTAAAAAGGTAAGTAATTCTCTACGGTCAATATCTTGATCGACACGTAAAGAAAAAATCATTTCTTTATATTGTTCAGGATTTCCAAGTCCATAAATAGATGCCACTGAAGCGACAACAATAACATCTTCTCTTTCAATAAGAGAATTCATTGCCGCCGAACGTAACATTTCTATTTCATAATTTGTTTTCGCATTTTTATCAATATAAAGATCTCTTCCTGGAATATAAGCTTCTGGTTGATAAAAATCGAAGTTAGAAATAAAGTATTCTACTCGATTTTCAGGAAAGAATTCTTTTAATTCTGAGTAAAGTTGACCCGCTAATGTCTTATTATGAGCAAGCACCAAAGTTGGTTTATTATATTCTTTAATAACATTGGCAACCGTAAAAGTCTTCCCTGTCCCAGTTCCTCCTAAAAGAACTTGTTCCTTCTTTCCTGCTTTTAAACCTTCTACAAGTTCCTGAATGGCTTGAACTTGATCTCCCATAGGTTTAAAAGGAGAAACGAGTTTAAATTCAGACATTATAACACCACCTTACTTTATTATTTCCATTAAATGTTCATATTGTTTATCATTTTCATGATTATTGATATAAATCATCATTCTTGCAATCATCATTTGTTTATCACTTTGACTATATTCACCATCAACTGTTAAATCATTATCTGCTTCAAATTTTTTCAATGCTTCTTGTGTTGTTACTGAAAAATAACCATCTTCTCGATCTACCGGATATCCCAAAATATTAAGCATCTTTTGCATTGATTTAATGCGTGTATTGACGCAATCTACTTTCAAAGTTTCTTTAACATCTTTTGTAGAGATACCATCTAATGATACATTTTCCACTTCAATATCTGGTGTAAGTCCTTTGCCATTAATACATGTACCATTAGGAATCATCCATTTTGCATACGTATATTTTAAAACGGAACCATCTGATAATGTTTTTTGTGTTTGAGCACTTCCTTTACCGTACGTTGTTGTTCCAACAAGTTGATATCCCTTTTCACTTTGTAAAGCACCTGCTGTTAATTCAGAAGCACTTGCCGTATTTTCATTAACAAGAATATATCCATTTTCAAATTCATACTTATTATCAGTACTTGCATAGTATTTCTTAGCTGCACTATTTTTTTCTTTCATTTGATAAATAACTTCATCCGATGAAAAGAATAAATCTAAAATATCTGTAGCCGCTGTTAAATAACCTCCACCATTGTCTCTTAAATCAAGAACAAGAGTTTGAATGTTTGCTTTCTTGAAACTTTTTAATGCTTCTTCTACTTGCTTAGCAGTATCTGTTCCAAATGTTGAAAGTTCAATATATCCAAAAGAAGTATTTCCTTGTTTTCTTATTTCATAATAAGCAGATGTATCTAAAGCACCTCTTGTTACCTTAATTTCACTTGTTTTTTTATTACTTAAAACAGTTAAAGTAACTTCTGTTCCATCATCACCACGAACATATTCTTTGACCTTTTCAGTATCTAAATTAGCTAAATCTTTTCCATCCGCTTTTACAAGAATATCTCCTACTTTTAATCCTGATTTGCTGGCAGGTGAATCATTATATACCTTTGTAATCATCGCACCACTTTCTACCATAGAAAAGCCAACACCAATTCCTTGATAATTTCCTGCCACTGTTTGATTAAATTCAACGGCTTCTTTACTTGTTAAATAGCTAGAATGTGGATCATTAAGACCTGCAACCATTCCTTCAATGGCGGAGGCATCTAAATTAATATCTTGATCTGTCGTATTGACCCAATATTTATTAAGTGTTTCATAAACTTCATTAATAACACCTTTATTATCTGTACTTTTTACAACAACATCTTTTTTAGAAATATAACCTGCAAAATAGCCAATCGTAAGACATACAATAATCAATATAACAATCAATATTTCTTTAATCGGCCTTTGCTTTGTTTCTTTCTTTATTTCCTTTTTTGGTGGTCTAATAAAATCATCCATCCTTTTCACCTCACCTTAACATCTTATCATAATTTATTTTAAAAATCTTTTAACGAATTCATTTAAAATATTGTTTCTTTTTTAGACACATTATAACTTTTTTTCACACATAAGTCACGCCTTTTACATCATGTCCTTATTTTTTTAAAATTTTAGAATCTACTTTTTCCATATAAACAAGAAACATAGAAATTTTATCATCATGATGACTTATATATTCTTTAAAACATTCCGCAAAGTATTCACTATTAGATTTAGAATCAAATAAATCTTTATTTCGTTTTTTGAGTTTTATAAAATCTTTATCTTTACTAAAATGATATTTATAATCAAAATAATGTCCTAATTCATGAAGAATGACACCCTCACTTGTCACATTTTCAATATTGGGATGAACAAGTATAATTGTCGATGGTGGTTGCATTTCCCCGGAAATAATCATATTTTCTTTTTTTATGCTGTAATTATAAAGTTTTATTTTTCCACCCTCGTCAAAAAATTGTTTTAAATATTTTTGATCATAGGAATATTGATATCCTCCCTGTAATTCTTCTTTTATATAACTATCTCCTTTTTCATTTAATTCTAACCAACTATCTTTAAATTCTTTTTCAACATAAATATGTTTTTTTATTTCTACAAACGATTCATTAGATGAACATGCTACTAAAAATAATAAACTAAAAAATATAAAAAAACGTTTCATAATTTACCTCTCTTTTTTATTAAAACATATCTTACTAAAAATAAAAAAGGTATTTCTACCTTTTATAGTAATTGATAAATCATAATAATAAGTGGCATAGTTATTATACTAAAGATTACGCCCATGACATTCATGATACTTGCATATCCTGGATGCTTATTATAAAGCTGTGCAAACTGTGTTACGGTTGCCGCAGGAGGAGCACAGGCCGCTAAAATAGTGATCAACAAAATCTTATCTGCATCATTTGTAAGTAATGATAAACCACTCAATTTGAAAATGAATACCATTAATAATGGAAAAACAATTAATCTAAAAAAAGAAATTAAATAAGTTCTTTTTTCTACAAAAATACTCTTTATATCCATATCACCAATAAGCATACCAATAACAATCATAGCAAGTGGTCCCATCATACTCCCTACTTTAGAAAAAGTTTCAATCACCAAATTTGGTAATTGTAATTGAAAAATAAATAATACTAATCCAATAATAATTGCAATAATATTAATATTTAAAAAGATTTTCTTTAAATCATAAGAAGGTTCATTACAAACAAGACTTTTTGCATGTGTCCATAATAAAATAGTTTGAATGACCATATAACCACTTGAATAAATTACCCATTCATTTCCTAATATAGCGCCAACTAAAGGAATAATAAGATTTCCAGAATTAGAATAAATAATTGTAGCTTTTTCAATAGGTGTAAACCCCAAAATTTTTCCAATTAAGTTTGCTAGAGGAATAAAAATTACATGAACAAGAATCGCTCCTAGAAAAGAGATTCCTAAGCCAATCAACTTATCTGATGTAAATTCAATCATAAATGAATTGATGATTGCACATGGACAAGTTACATAAAGTAGTAAGATTGAAAGAACTTTACTATTTTCTGTGGTTAAAACTTTTGTTTTCACAATTAAGTAACCAAAAAAAATCATTATAAAGAGTTGGCATATTTGTTGAATAAGTAAGATACTTAATTCCATTTTCTTCACCTCATACAAGAGTTTAATGTTTTTTTTAGAAAAAAGTGAAATGTTTCATTATTTGAAAATAAAAAAAACCTGATAATTATGTCAGGTCTGATTGTTATAAGAAAATAAAAAAAGAACTGGCAACGAGCTATTTTCGCACCGTAGTACTATCT
>JAUNWT010000109.1 GCA_030540195.1 Bacillota bacterium
CACGGCGAAGATAGTACTACGGTGCGAAAATAGCTCGTTGCCAGTTCTTTTTTTTATTTTTTTTAAAAATATATTGACTTTCTACTTAAAATACTATATTATCAACACAGTGCCCGATGAAGGGTGCAATATTTATGATTAAATATGAAACACCCGGTATTGTGTGTTATCAAGAAAGGAGAAAATAATGCCTACAATTAACCAATTAGTAAGACAAGGTCGTACTGATAAAACAACAAAATCAAATTCACCTGCTTTAAATAGAGGTTATAACTCATTAGCTAAAAAAGCTACTTCAACTAAATCACCTCAAAAGCGTGGTGTTTGTACACGTGTTGCTACTATGACACCTAAAAAACCTAACTCGGCTTTACGTAAATATGCCCGTGTTAGATTATCAAATGGTATGGAAGTAACTGCATATATTCCAGGAATTGGACATAACTTACAAGAACATAGTGTTGTTTTAATTCGTGGTGGTCGTGTTAAGGACTTACCAGGGGTTCGTTACCATATTATTCGTGGTACAATGGACTGTGCTGGAGTTAACGATCGTAAACAAGGTCGCTCTAGATATGGAGCTAAAAAACCAAAAGCTTAAAAAATACTTATAGGAGGAAATATATATGTCAAGAAAAGGACGAGTTGCTAAAAGAGACGTTCTACCTGATCCAGTGTATAACTCTAAAACTATTTCTAAACTTATCAACAACATTATGTTAGATGGTAAAAAAGGTGTTGCTCAAAACATCTTATATGATGCGTTTAAAAAAGTAGAAGAAAAAACTGGAAATCCAGCTATGGAAGTCTTTGATCAAGCAATTAACAATATTATGCCAGTTCTTGAACTTAAAGTAAGACGTATTGGTGGGGCTAACTACCAAGTACCAGTTGAAGTTTCTTCAGAAAGAAGAATGACTTTAGGTTTAAGATGGTTAGTAAACTATTCTCGTTTAAGAAACGAAAAAACTATGGTTGATCGTTTAGCAAACGAAATTATCGATGCTTCAAACGGAACAGGTGCTTCTGTTAAGAAGAAAGAAGATACTCATAAAATGGCTGAAGCTAATAAAGCATTCGCTCATTTCCGTTGGTAATATAACGGCTAAATTTTTGAAGGGAGAAAACAAATGGCTCGTGAATTTTCGTTAGAAAAGACTCGTAATATCGGAATCATGGCTCATATTGATGCTGGTAAAACAACAACAACTGAACGTGTCCTTTATTACACTGGTAAAATCCATAAAATTGGTGAAACTCACGAAGGTGCTTCACAAATGGACTGGATGGAACAAGAACAAGAACGTGGAATCACAATCACTTCAGCAGCTACAACTGCACAATGGAACGGATATCGTGTAAACATTATCGATACACCGGGCCATGTAGACTTTACAGTCGAAGTAGAACGTTCTTTACGTGTATTAGATGGTGCTGTAACTGTATTAGATGCAAAAGCTGGTGTAGAACCACAAACTGAAACAGTTTGGCGTCAAGCTACTACTTATGGTGTACCTCGTATTGTATTCGCAAACAAAATGGATGCAACAGGTGCAGATTTCATTATGTCATTAGAATCTTTAGAAAAGAGATTAGGAGTACAAGGTGTTGCAATTCAATTACCTATCGGTGCTGAAGATACTTTCGAAGGAATTATTGACTTAATTAAAATGAAAGCTGTTTATTTCGAAGGAGCAAAAGGTGAAAATGTAATTTACAAAGAAATTCCTGAAGAATATATGGCTCAAGCTGAAGAATATCGTGCTAAAATGTTAGATCAAGCAGCTACTTATGATGATGATCTATTAATGAAAGTTTTAGAAGGTGAAGAAATTTCTGAAGAAGAAATTAAAGCAGCAATCCGTAAAGGAACATTAGCTGTAGAATTATTCCCTGTATTATGCGGTTCAGCTTACAAAGATAAAGGTGTTCAACCAATGTTAGATGCAGTAATTGACTTTTTACCTGCACCAACTGACATTCCTTCAATCAAAGGTACTGATGAAGATGGTAATGAAGTAGAAAGACATGCATCAGATGATGAACCTTTCTCAGCATTAGCATTCAAAATCATGGCTGATCCATTCGTAGGAAAATTAACTTTCTTCCGTGTATATTCAGGTACATGTCAATCAGGAAGTTATGTATTAAACTCTACAAAAGATAAAAAAGAACGTTTAGGTCGTATTCTTCAAATGCATGCGAACAAACGTAATGAAATTGATGAAGTTTACGCTGGAGATATCGCTGCAGCTGTAGGTTTCAAAAATACAACAACTGGGGATACTATCTGTGACGAAAAGAATTTCGTTATCCTTGAAAAAATGGAATTCCCTGAACCAGTAATTCAATTAGCTATTGAACCAAAAACTAAACAAGATCAAGATAAGTTAAGTAATGGTTTAATTAAATTAGCTGAAGAAGATCCAACATTCAAAACATTTACTAACCCAGAAACTGGAGATACAGTTATCGCTGGTATGGGTGAATTACACTTAGACGTAATCGTTGACCGTTTAAAGAGAGAATTCAAAGTAGAAGCTAACGTTGGTGCTCCACAAGTTGCTTACCGTGAAACAATCACTCAAGCAGCTGAATGTGAAGGTAAATATGTAAAACAATCTGGTGGTCGTGGACAATACGGTCACGTATGGATCAAATTTGAACCTAATGAAGGTAAAGGATTTGAATTCGTTGATGCTATCGTTGGTGGGGCTGTCCCAAGAGAATATATCAACTCAGTAAAAGTAGGTCTTGAAGATGCACTTGAAACTGGTATGATCGCTGGATACCCTGTATTAGATGTAAAAGCTACATTATTTGATGGTTCTTACCATGATGTCGATTCATCAGAAATGGCATATAAAGTAGCTGCAAGTTTAGCACTTAAAAATGCTGCTAAAAAATGTGGTCCTGTACTATTAGAACCAATTATGGCAGTAGAAGTAACTGCTCCTTCTGAATACTTAGGTAGCGTTATGGGTGATATCTCATCTAGACGTGGTATGATTGAAGGACAAGAAGAAAGAGGAAATGCTGTTTCAGTTCAAGCATCTGTACCATTATCAGAAATGTTCGGATATGCAACTGATTTAAGATCATTTACTCAAGGTCGTGGAAACTATACAATGCAATTTGATAGATACGAAGCTGCACCTAAATCAATTAGAGAAGAAATTATCAAGAAAAATGGTGGAAATGTATAATCTACATTAAAATCAAATAAATATTGATTTTTTCGAATAAATAAACTAGAATGTTTATTGTAAAAAATTAAAAAATAGGAGGAACCTTAACAATGGCTAAGGAAAAATTTGACCGCTCTAAAGCGCATGTAAATATCGGAACTATTGGTCACGTTGACCATGGTAAAACAACTTTAACTGCTGCAATTACTACTTGTCTTGCTAAAAAAGGACAAGCTGCTGCAATGGATTATGCTTCAATCGATGCTGCTCCAGAAGAAAAAGAACGTGGTATCACAATCAACACTGCACACGTAGAATATCAAACTGAAACTCGTCACTATGCACACGTTGACTGTCCAGGTCATGCTGACTACATCAAAAACATGATCACTGGTGCTGCACAAATGGATGGTGCTATCTTAGTAGTTGCTGCTACTGATGGACCAATGCCACAAACAAGAGAACACATCTTATTATCTCGTCAAGTAGGTGTTCCATACATCATCGTATTCTTAAATAAATGCGATATGGTTGATGACGAAGAATTAATCGACTTAGTAGAAATGGAAGTTCGTGAATTATTAAATGAATATGACTTCCCAGGTGATGAAACTCCAGTAATCAGAGGATCAGCATTAAAAGCATTAGAAGGAGATCCAAAATGGACTCCAGCTATCGACGAATTAATGGAAGCTGTAGATACTTATATCCCAACTCCAACTAGAGACGTTGATAAACCATTCTTAATGCCAGTAGAAGACGTTTTCACAATCACTGGTCGTGGAACTGTTGCTACAGGTAGAGTAGAACGTGGACAATTAAACTTAAATGACGAATTAGAAATCGTTGGTATCAAAGATACTCAAAAAACAGTTGCTACTGGTATCGAAATGTTCAGAAAATTATTAGATTATGCTGAATCAGGAGATAACGTAGGGGTATTATTACGTGGTATCAACCGTGATCAAATTCAACGTGGACAAGTATTAGCTAAACCTGGTTCAGTACATCCACATACTAAATTCAAAGGTCAAGTTTATGTATTAAGCAAAGACGAAGGTGGACGTCATACTCCATTCTTTGCAAACTATAGACCACAATTCTATTTCAGAACTACTGATATCACTGGTGTAATCGAATTACCAGAAGGTACTGAAATGGTAATGCCTGGAGATACTGTAGAATTAACAGTTGACTTAATTCACCCAATCGCAATCGAAAAAGGAACTAAATTCTCAATTCGTGAAGGTGGTAGAACTGTAGGTTCAGGAAATATCTCTGAAATTATTGAATAATAATTTTAAATTAAAGGTGCTTCGGCACCTTTTTTTGGTAATTTGGCATTTTAAAAAGAGAAAGCGCTTGAATAATAGATATGAGTTTGATAAAATAGTAATGCAGATGTAAGTAGTCTGAATATTTGTTTATAGAAGGAGATAATAAAAATGGATCAACAAGAACAAATCGTTATTAATTTAATTGTAAACGCTGGTAGTGCACGTAGCTCTGCTATCGAAGCAATTCAATATGCTAAAGCTGGAGATATCGAAAAAGCTGAAGAATCTTTAGGAAACGCTAAAGAAGCAGTAAACGAAGCACATCATTCACAAACTGAAATGATTCAAGCTGAAATCAGAGGAGAAAAAGCTCCATTAAGCTTATTAATGGTTCATGCTCAAGACCACTTAATGACTTCATTATTATGCATTGATTTAGCTCAAGAATTCGTTGATGTTTACAAAAAAATCGGATAATTAATAATTATGGAAACAGTCACTTAATCAAGTGGCTGTTTTTTTGTGTTTAACACATCTTATTACTTATAGGTGAAATAACACGACAATCATAGAAAACATTCTTAGAAACAAAAATAATGTGAATATAGAATAGAGAAAAGACTAAACAAAAAGTTAAAACATCTAGAAAGCAAGGGAAACTTTGCTTTTTCAGTACAATAAATACAGCATAAGAGATAAAAAAGAAAAAAAGCCAAAAAAAGATACGAGAGAAAAACAGCGATAGAAAGGGAAAAAAACAAGCAAAAGAGAAAAAAGATAAAAAAAGATAGAGAAAAAGCTTTACAAAAGAAGAAATGGATGGTAGTATAAATGGGCACTCGACGAGA
>JAUNWT010000017.1 GCA_030540195.1 Bacillota bacterium
AGCCATAATAAAAAGTGAACCTCCTAAGTTGTCCAACTTTTTCGGTTCACTTCAATACCCCTGGTTTATTTATAGCTTAAAAAATCCCCAAGATTATTTAGTTACTCTTTTAATGAAAAAGAATAGAGAACTAAATAAGCTTGCTTATATTGATTTACATACAGGACTTCCAAATAGAAGTCGTATAGAAGAAGTGTTAGCTGAACATAAAGATGATGATCATTCAAAAGCAATGATTATCTTTGACTTAAATGATTTAAAAGAAGTAAATGATTCATTAGGACATATTGCAGGGGATACGCTTATTATGAACTTTGCACATATTATAAGAACATATATTCCTAAAAAACATTTTGTAGGAAGATATGGTGGTGATGAATTTATTGCTTTGTTAAGTGAGATTACAGAAGATGAAATAAAAGAAATGATTACTAATATTTTAGATGAAACAAAACGTTTTAATGATTTTAGTAAACAAATACGTATTGAATTTGCCTATGGTTATGCATTTTCAAATTCTATTCAAGGAACAGATTTAAAATTATTGTTTAAAGAAGCAGATAGAAAGATGTATGAATGCAAAGCACGAATGAAAGAAGAAAAACAAGTCAGTTCATTTTAAACTGACTTGTTTTTATATATGATATTTTGTACCACGTCCACGACCTGTTTTTCTTATAATATTTTCTTCTTTTAATTTATTTAAAATATCTTTTACTTTTGAACGACTAAAAGGTACTAATGGTAGAATTTCACTAACTGATAGTTCATTATATTGTTTAAATAGATTATAAATGACCTCATTGTCTGTTTTTAAATCTGATTTTGAACGAGTAACAGGCAAAATGATTTGAATTGTGTTAGCACTTGTATTAAAAATGGGTTTGTTAATGCTTTCGTTGTAAGAATGAATAATTCTAAGAATTCCAGTTCCAAATATTTCGACAATACCTAAACGAAAAAATACATTACTGATAATTGGATTTCTTAAAGAAGAAATCATACCAGAGATATATTCATCTTTTGTGATTCCATTTATAAGACCACCAGGTGACATAATTTCAATTCGATCTTCAAACATGGAAATTCTTATTTTTGCGTTTAAATCCCATGCTCTATGAATGAGAGCATTAGCGATAGACTCACGAAATGCTTCTTCAGGAATAAGTTCTATTTTTTTTCTATAACTTCCATCTATTTCTTCATATTGATAATAATCGATATATGTTTGAATTGCTAAATCATACATTTTTAAAATAGACATATTTTCTAGAAGAAGTCTTTTTTTTATAATATTTATACTTTTTCCAAATATCGCAATATCAATACCGGGAAAGGAATTGTTATCAGATAGAAGCTCAGCAGCATTATTAAAATGATTATTATTAAATAAATTAAGCGTTTTTAACGTATCTTTATTAAATGTATTAATAGAAATAGCTTCTTTCAATTTTTGTTCAAGATACTTAAAATCTAAACGAATATTACTTGTTGGCAAATCCTCATAATTTATTTTTTTCCCTTCTAAAATAAGACGAGTTAATTCAAAAGAATCTACTTCGATTGTTGAAGTATCGTTTCTTTTAAATGCTTTAGAATTATAAAGATAAGGTTTATTTTCTCCAGGATTTACAATGAGTGATATTGTTTTGTTAAGATCATCTACATCTAAATGATAATTTGGTTGAGGAAAGATATTATCATTAATTCTGTTTTCTATATCAAGGCAACGTTTGTCAGGATTCTCTATACCTTTGATTTTTCCATCATCATCAATACCAAATATGATTGTTCCCCCATTGTAATTTGAAAAAGCACTTACTGTTTTTAAAAATGACTTTGAAATTTCTTCTTTGAATTCTAAAATATTTGTTTCTTTCATATAATTTATTCACCCCTTTATAATATGACCAATTACATAATTATTATACTAAAAAAGTCTATAAATTCAACCATATTTATTTTGTGGCTTTTTCCGGCCATAAAAAGTTCATAAAATGAAAAATAATCATTTTTGATGAATTAAATACATCTTTAAATTGAAAGTTCTAAAGTATATAATAGAAAAAACATAGGAGGTTATGATGAAACGAAAATTATATCAATTTATATTTATTATTGTTTGTATTTTATCACTATGTGGATGTGGAAAGACCACAAATGTAGAAGATAAAACAAAAAAAGTAATCATACCTTATTCTTTTTCGTTGATTTGTGGGCAAAAGAGTGAAGAAGATTTAGATGAAATGATTAAAACATATAATAAGGATAAAAAATATTGTCATAAGGCATATAAGAAGAATAAAGATGTTATCTTAGTTTCAACGGATCAACAAATAAAAAAATATGTAAAAGATAATAAAAAAATCATTAATAGTGCTATGAAGAAATTCACTAAAAGCAATAAGCTTTATAAATATAAGATTGCAAATGATTATTCATCTATTCAATTATATTTTGATGAAGCCATACCAGAAGATGTCTATTATCAATTACTATCTGCAAGTATTAATTTTACCAGTTTAAATTCTATTTTACTAAATGGCAAAGATTGGCATCTTACATGGCAAGTTATTAATTGTCATACTAATAAAACAGTTGTTACTTGGAATTTACCAAATGATGAAGAAAATAGTTTTACAGCAGAGGATTGGAAACAAAGTTATGAATAAAATCAAGAATGATTGTTTTTTGAAACAAAACTTGATATTATTGCAGTGGAGAAGTTTATCTTCAACAATCAGGTGATTTTCTACCAAATAGTGAGAGCTAAAAAAATACGAAGAGTAAAATCTTCGTATTTTTTTATAAAATTAAGGTTGCATCTTTTAAATATAGTTATGACAAAATTATTCCATAAAAAATATATAAAGTTGTATGCAATGCTGGTACAAATATTTAAAAGAAAATAGTTCTATTAAAATGAGGTAAATAAGTTTATTACGTAGATAAAATTATTTATCTTTTTTATTTGAAATAGTACATTTTTCTAAAAGGACTTATTATGTATAAAATTGACAAATAGTCCTATGTAAGGTAAAATTTTGACAAGAGATTTTGTGAAAAAATGTAAAAATAATGCTTTTGGGAGGCAGCAATGATAGAAGAGGGGAAAGAACTATTTTTAGATAGTGTAGATTGTGGAAATAATTTTTTTTATGTGTTGAATGATGCTCAAATTGTTCCAACAGAATATAAGGTTTTACACAATCAAAAAGACAGTACATTTGTGAAATGTATGAATTTTAAATACAATGGGAAAGATAGTGTATTTTATTTTTTAAATGATTTAAAAAGCTTATCAAACTTTTTCATTGATTGTGATGAAGTAAGTGCAATTACAGTTATTTCTAATTTATTGTTGAAAATTCAAAATATTTTAAGTAATGGCTTTTTATCAAGCTTACATATCGATTATTCATTAAATAGAATTTATGTACATCCTACAAGTTTGGATGTTAGTATTGTTTATTTACCTATTAATAAAAATATTTGTGAAGATGATATTAAGTTTAAGGATTTACTTAGAAAAGATATTTTTTCGGGAATAAATCATTTTCAAACATCAAGAATGGCACAGTTAAAACTTTACTTACAAAATAATAATATTGCTTTTGAAGATTTATATCAAAAAATCAATGAATTGAATGCGACAGGGATTACTAGAAATATTATTGATTATACAAATAATCCTGTTACTAGAAGTAGTCAACTTCATTTGGTGTCCATTCATCCAGAACAAGATATAGATATTTATATTAATAAGGATGTTTATAAATTAGGGAGAAATCCAGAAATTGTTGATTATGCAATTACATTTAATAGTGCTATTGGAAGATTACATTGTAAGATCGAAAAAAATAATGATGAATATTATGTATATGATTTAAATAGTGCAAATGGTACATATGTTAATAATCAAAGAATTGTTGGACAACCATGTATTTTAAAAGATAATGATATTTTAAGATTAGCGAATCTTGATCTAAGAGTTGTTATAAAGTAGGGAGGTATATGTTTTGAAACCAAGAATAATTATTGCTGATGAAAGCTATGACTATATTATGCCTCTCCAACTAAAATTCATGAATGAGTTTTTTGAAAAGATAGATATTGAGGTGATTACAGATTTAAACTATTTTGATGAATTATTTTCAATTCCTCAAAATATAGATATTTTGATAGTTTCAGAAAGCTTTTATAATACACAAATTCAAAGACATAATATTAAACATATTTTTGTTATGAAAGAACAAAATGAAAAAGAACAAACAACAGAATTAAATATTAATAAGATATATAAGTATACAAGTATTAAAGAAATCTTTAATGAAATTATAGGGAAAAGTGAAGATGTTTTAAATAATTGTGGAAATGATGCACGTACAACCCAAGTAATAGCTGTTACTTCAGCAAGTGGTGGTGTTGGAAAGACAACAGTTTCTTTAGGATTAGCATCTGCTTTAGCAAATAATTATAAAAAGGTACTTTATGTTAATGTAGATGAATTAAATACATTTCAATATAAATTAATTGATAAAAGTTTAATGGGTTCAACGAGTTTATATGTAAATCTTATGCAAAATCATAATATTTACGAAAATATAAAACAATATATAAAAAATGAAGATTTTGATTATGTACCAGCCTTTAAATCACCATTAGTATCATTAGGTTTAAATATAAATGTATATATTGATTTAATTAAACAAGCTAACGAATCTACAAGTTATGATTTTATTATTGTTGATACAAATAGTGTTTTTGATGAAACAAAAACACAACTATTAGAAATTTCTGATAGTGTTATTGTTTTAACAACCAAAAATAAAAATACATTACTTGCAACAAATGATCTTGTATCGCATATCAATGGTGTTACATCAGGAAAATATTTATTTATTAATAATAAAGCTGAAGAACATGCTCTAACAAATAGAGAACAATTACGTTTTTCAATAAATCAATCTATTGAATTTATAGATAATTGTGATGATTTAACATGTAGATCACTTGGAAAACAAAAAGATATACAAAATATCGCTTATTTATTAATTTAGTTTTTAGAGGGGGAAAACTTCATGAATAATACTGCAATTGTAATTTTTAATATAGTAAATAGAGGAATATCTGTTGATTTAGAAATTCCATTGGATATTACAACCAAAGAATTAGTTATGGGACTTAATGAAGCATATCATTTAGATATTGATACATATGACATTAAACAATGTTATTTGAAAACAGAAAATCCCATAGCATTGCTTAGAGGAAATAAATTAATAAGTTATTATGGCATTCATAACGGAACTATTATTAATTTTACAAAATAAAGAAAGGTAATTAATACAGATGAATTTACAATATAAAATAATTATATCTAGTAAAAATATATATAGAGAAATTGAATTACCTATGGATGCAAAGACATTTAAAGTAGGGACGACAAAAGAATGTGATTATCGGTTACCAAAAGATTTGTTTTTTGAAGAAATTAGGTTAGATTTAACAAATGACAATGGTCAATGGATTGTTATGGGATCAGATAATATTTATTTATCAATGAATGATAGTAGAAAATTATTTGTGGTTAAACTTTCTCATGGTGATTTACTCGTAGTTAAATATCAAAGCTCAAATAGTGAAATATTTAATGTTGAGTTTACTGTTGATTTTGATACGAAAGAAAGAAAATTTGAAAGACAGATAGATATTTTAAATAAAGAAAGAATTACAATTGGTTCAAAAGCAACGGATGACATTCAAATTAAAGGTGAATATATTGGAAACGATGAGATTACGATTACAAAAAATAACGGTAATTTATTATTAACAATCAATACTTATACATATGGTGTTTATTTGAATGGTAATAAAGTAATTCAAAATGTTGAAATAAAAAATTGTGATTTTTTCTCTATTTCTGATTTTATGTTTTATTATAAAAATAATTGTTTATGGACTGAAGCAACAGATCAATGTCTTGTTAAAGGAATGAATTATACAGATAAAATAAAAAATAACATTTATCCTAAATTTATTCGAAATACAAGAATTAAAACAAAAATAGATAATGAGAGTATTTCGGTATTGAATCCAAATAGTATTCCTAAAAAACCAGAATTAAATTTAGTAACTTCCTTGATGCCAACACTAATGATGTTTGCTCTTGTTGTTGTGTTGAGAGGATTCATGAGTAAAGGCTCTGGAGGAACATATATTTTATTTTCTATTGCTTCGATGGGAATGGGTGTAGTTACTTCGATTGCTAATATTGTTTCTACACAGAAAAAATACAAAAGAGAATGCCGAGAACGTATAGATAAATATAATGATTATATTGCTAGAAAGAAAGAAAAAATTCAAAAAGAACGTCAAAAAGAATTAAATAGTTTACGTTCTACTTACTACAGTACGCAAGAAGATTTAGAACATTTACTTAATTATGATTCGTGTTTGTTTGATCGAATGGTAAATGATGATGATTTCTTAGATGTTTATTTAGGTGTTGGTAGAAGAAAAGCAAATAAATTAATTGATTATAAAAAACAAGAAAAGTTAGAAACAGGTGATGATTTAACACAAATACCAAGTGATATTTCTAAAGATTTCAAATTCATTGAAAATGCACCAATTACAGTTTCATTAAAAGACGCAAATGCAATTGGCGTCATTGGACAAAATCAACAATTATATTCACTATTAAAATGTTTTATTGTTGATTTAGTTAGTAGACATTACTATGGAGATTTGAATATTTACTTGTTTATTAACGAAGATATTCAAAAATATAAATGGGTAAGATTTATACCACATTTCCAACAAGGTGATTACATTAGAAATATTGTGTGTGATAATCAAAGTAAAAATACGGTGTTTGAAACCCTTTATAAAGAGTTGATGTTAAGATCGGAAAATAAAGGTGTTCCAGGATACAATGTAGTATTAATGATGGATGATCAAGGAATTAAATCGCATCCAATATCAAGATTTATTGAAAATGCATCTGAATTAAATACAACTTTTGTATTTTTTGAAAATAATAAACAAGATTTACCTTTACATTGTACACAAGTTATTCAACTTACTTCAGATGAACAAGGTGAATTGTTTAAGGCTTCTGATCGATATGAAGTTCAAAAATTTACATATCAACATATAGATGATGATATGCTTACTAAAGCAGCTCAAATTATTGCTCCGACATATTGTGAAGAAATAAGTTTAGCAGGAACATTAAAGAAAAATATTTCATTATATGAATTATTAGGAATATATTCAGCAGATGATATTGATTTAAAATCTAGATGGAATGAATCAAGAATATATGAAACAATGGCAGTTCCTCTTGGCGTAAATGCAAAAGATGAAATAGTAAATTTAAATTTACATGAAAAATTTCATGGTCCGCATGGGTTGGTTGCTGGTACAACAGGTTCTGGTAAATCTGAAATTTTACAAGCATATATATTATCAGCTGCTACTTTATTTCATCCATATGAAATAGGATTTGTAATTATTGATTTTAAAGGTGGGGGGATGGTTAATCAATTTAGAAATCTACCACATCTTATAGGAGCTATTACAAATATTGATGGTAATGAAATTGATAGATCATTGAAATCAATTAAAGCAGAACTTTTGAAGAGACAAAGTTGCTTTGCTAAAGCAGGAGTCAATCATATTGATAAATATATACAACTATATAAACAAGGAAAAGTTAGTGTTCCATTGCCACATTTGGTTATGATTGTTGATGAATTTGCTGAGTTAAAATCTGAACATCCAGATTTTATGAAAGAATTAATTTCAGCAGCACGTATTGGACGAAGTCTAGGAGTACATTTGATTCTTGCAACACAAAAACCTAGTGGTGTTGTTGATGGACAAATATGGTCTAACTCAAAATTTAAGTTATGTTTAAAAGTACAATCTAAGGAAGACAGTAATGAAGTTATTAAAACTCCGTTAGCTGCTGAAATTAAAGAACCAGGACGTGCATATTTGCAAGTTGGAAATAATGAAATTTTTGAATTATTTCAATCAGCATATAGTGGAGCACCAGCAGTGGTAGATGCAAGTGAAATAGAAAAAGAATTTAAGATTAAAGAAGTAAATTTTGCTGGGATACGTTCTACAGTTTACGAAAAGAAAAAACAAAAGAAAAATTCATTGGTTCAAAAAACGCAATTAGAAGCAGTAGTAGATTATATTAATAATTATTGTAAACAACATAAAATTAAGAAATTACAAAATATTTGTTTACCTTCATTACCTAAGAAAATTGATTTTCCAAATATTGTTAAATCAAGTAATGAAAATACTATTGTACACTTTGGTATTTATGATGATCCTGATCATCAAATTCAAGAAGAATATAATTTGAATCTTACAACATCAAATTATATGATTATAGGATCGGGTCAAACAGGAAAAACAAATATACTGCAATCAATTATTAGAAACATTTCTACTACATATTCTCCAGATGAAGTATCTATGTATATTATTGATTTTGGTTCAATGATATTAAGAAACTTTAACGATTTAAAACATGTTGGAGGAGTTGTAACTTCAACAGAAGATGAAAAATTAAAGAACTTATTTAGATTATTAAATGAAGAAGTTGCAAGACGAAAAGAAACTCTTTCAGAAATAGGAGTTAGTTCATTTGCAGCTTATAAAGAAGCTGGATTGAGAGATTTATCACAAATTGTGGTGTTAATTGATAATGTTACAGCATTAAAAGAATTATATTTACAAGATAATGATCAATTATTACCTCTATGCCGAGATGGATTGGGCGTAGGTATTAGTTTTGTTTTAGCAAATGCTCAAACTGCTGGATTTGGTTATAGATATTTAAGTAATTTTGATGGTCGTATTTCTTTATATAGCAACGATACTACTGAATATTCAATGCTATTTGAATCGAGTCGCTTAAGATTACCAAATATACCAGGTAGATCACTTGTAAAAATTGAAAAAGATGTTTATGAGTGTCAGGCATATTTATCTTTCGAAGGTGAAAAAGAGTTTGATAGAGTTAAAGAAATAAAATCATATGTTCATGAAAATAATCAAAAATGGAATGAATTTAAAAAGGTTAAAGTTATTCCAGAAATTCCAAAAACGTTATCTTATGATTATATTCAAGACAATTATGAATTACCAGAAAATGAACCATCGTTTGTACTTGGATTGGATTATGCAACAGTGCAACCAGTATTCTTTAACTATTCAGATGTTAAATTTCTAGCTATGTCTGGTAGAAAAGATTCCTATAAAAATATATTTGCAAGAAATTTTGTTGCAAAAATAAAAGAAGAAAAAAATGCAGATATTTATATCTTTGATGATATTCAAGGTAGATGGGGAGAATTTGATCAAGAAATTGGAACAGAATTTTATTCAACAAGTGAAGATACAATAGATAGTATTCTTGAAGAAATTCACCAAATTCTTGAAAGCCGCTTTAATACTTCAATTTATGAAGGTATTCAAGCAGTGTATAAAGAACCACCAATTGTTTTGGTTATTGAAAATAATGAAGTAATTACAAATATTAGTAAAAACAATAACTTATTTGAAATGATGAAGGATATTTTAGAAAAATATCAAGAAATGGGAGCAATGGTTCTCTTTACCAATATTTCAAATGCACAAATTCCTTATAACGCAAGTGGACTTATGAAAATGATAAAAGAAGATAGAAATTATTTAATATTTGATGATATTAGTAATATTAAGTTAGTGGATATTCCAGTTTCTTTAAGTAAAAAATATGCAAAACAACTTGGAAAAGATGATGCGTATTATATGGAAAATGGTGTATTAAGAAAAATTAAAATTTTTGAATAGGTAAAATCTGCAAAATGCAGTTTTACATAAATTAAGAACGGGAGGAAAATGAAAATGGCAGTAAACTATGTCGATTATGATGTACTAACAACAGGAGTATCTGTTTATGCAAGTCAAGCTAGTGCATTAAATGATGTTTTAACAGCATTAAACAAAATGAATGGTGAATTAGAAGCGGGTTGGTCAAATGATACAGCTAGAGCTTTCATCGAAAGATTTAACACAGAACATGGACCAGCATTACAACAAGCTGCTGAAGCTATTCAAAGTATTTCTGATTACATCAATAGTTATATGCAAGCTAGACAAGATGATGATGCTGCAGGTGCATCAGCTGTCAGAGGGTAATCCCTTTTATAGAAATCTATGCCTTTTAGCATAGATTTCTATTTTTCAATGAGGTGAAAATATGGAAAAATGGTATTGTCAAAATAAAATAAATTATTACTCAGAAAGAGTAAATTACTATAGAACTAAAATCAGTAATATTCAAAAAGATATTAATGATTTTTCAAGAACAAGAGATAAATTGAACTCAGTAATTAGTAGCTTACAAACAGCAATAAGTAAAAGTCAAAGTGCTTTAGATGGTTCAAGTGCTATTTCTGCACTTAATCCTAAACTTGTAGAAAATGTAAGAAAAAAACTTAATTCGGCAGTAAATGATGCTGGATATCAAGAAGAATATAAGAAAGTAAAAGCTACTTATAATGCAATTGTTGAAAGAATTTCAGTAGAAAATACAAATCTTAAAACTGCAAATGACAATTATACAAACGCTGTCAATAATCTTAATTACTATAAAAATGAGATGAAGAAAATAGAAAAGGATGAAAAGGCAAAAGCAGCAGTATGCAAAGTCTAATAAAGGGGTGAAGTATGTATGGCACAAAATGTGAAGTTTGATGAAGATACATTAAAAACATATGGTGAAAAAATCAGTAAACATTGTGAAGATATTCAAGGTATTATTACTAGTTATCAGAAGACATTAAGTGATATATTAAGTACTGCAATTATGCAAGGTGATACTGCAAAATCATTAGCTGAGTTTAAAACTCACGTGGATACACTTAATAATTTGATTTCTCCAATTGGTAAACAATGTGAAGGATTAACTAAACATTATTTAAAAGATGTGGATAGTGCGGATGAATATTTATACTAAAAGGAGATGAAAAAATATGGCAAAAACAAAAATTGATTTAGATCAATTAAATTCGTATTTAAAAGAGTTGAAGTCTTTATCATCAGAACATATAAACAATCAAGCGGAATTTAATAACATAAAGAAGATGAATTATGATTTAGAGATGTCAGGAGATGTTGTGAAACAACTTAATGAAATAGGAAATACGCTTTCGTTAATTGATGTTTCTCTTAATACATTGATAGAAAACACATATACGTATTTAGAAAATAGAAAGAAATCGTTTAAAAATCAAGAGACAAAGGCAATGAAAAAACTGAAATAATATTGATTTAAGGAGGGGAGGAATATTATGTATAAGGATTTTTCAAAAACATCAGAAGATAAACTTAAAGAATATGTAGATGAAGTTTCATCAACAGGATTTTGGGATAGTGTTGTAGATAAGGTTTCTGATTGCCTTAATACAGTAGGCTTTTTTCTAGGATTATTTAATTCACAAAAAACAGTTGAAGGAATGGGTGATTATCAAAAAAAGATAATTGATACTAAAAATACAACAAAAAAGGAAATTTCAACAATTTTTTCTAATGTTAGAAAAGTTGATACAAATTATGGCTCAGGGTTATCACAAAATAATTCATTATTAATAAATGTCAATAATTATATTAAGGATTTAGCAGATTGTATAGATCCTAATGGTGGTAATTTAGATTCAGCATATATGACAAAAGTACTTGTTCCAAGTAAAAAAAGAATAAAAGAAAGTCAAACAACTGTCCAAGACGAAATAGAAAATAAAATGTTGGGTACTGATCCAGATGCAGCATCATTAAGTGTTGATCCAGTTAATCTATCAACAGGAAACTATGTATATGATCATCAGGATTTGTTAATAATGGGATCACCAGAAGTGATATTCCATCGTTATTATAATGCAAAAGATTCTAGAATTAGTTCTCTTGGAAAAGGATTTAAACATAATTATGATATTGAATTAAGGGAAATTGGAAATAATTACAGTATTGTTTTAGAAGATGGTAGATGTATTCATTTTGAGTTAAAAGATGATGTATATGTAGGGAAAGACACTGCGGAAGAACATCTTTTCAAAGTAAATGATGAATTTATTCTTAAAACGAGAGATGGAAATATTTATAAATTTAATTCTTTTAATAAAATATCTAGATTAGAAGATGAAAATAAAATCGGTATTAGTTTTGAATACGATGAAAATGAAAATCTCATACGTGCAAAAGCTGATAATGAAAGTGAGTTACTATACACATATGTAAATGATTTACTTGTTGATGTAAAAGATCATACAGGTAGAAAAATACAGTTTATTTATAAAGATAATTTTCTTGAAAAAGCTATTATGCCAAATGGAAGAGAAATTAAATATTCATATGACAGTAATGGAAGAATTATTGATTTGCCAATAGATGGTAATGAAAAACTAGTAGTAAATGTTTACGATGATAAAGATCGAGTTATTGAACAACAATTCATAGATGGAAGTTCGATGTCTTTTGAATATGACGATGAAAATAAGACAGTTACTCAAATAGAAAGAAATGGAGTAAAAACTGTTTATGTTCATGATGATAAAAAAAGAAATACAGAAATTATCTATGAAGATGGAACAACAGAAAAGTTTGTTTATAATGAAAAAAATCAATGTATTAAAAAAACAGATAGATTGGGTCATAGCGAAAGATATGCTTATGATAACAAGGGAAATGTTGTACAAAAAATAGATCCTCTTAGAAGAAGATTTAATATGACATATGATAATCATAATAATTTATTAACACTTTCTTTAAATGGAAAGAGTATGATTAAAAATCGTTATGATAGTAAAGGAAATCTAATTTATACAGAAAATGCAGCTGGAATTGCAGAAATGTACAAGGTAGATGATTATGGAAGAGTAATTTCTACGATACATTCTGATAATAGTGAAACAAATATAATATATGATGAAAGAGGAAATGTAAGCAAAGTAGAAAATCCAGATGGTGGAGTTATTAAATATGAATATAATGATCTTAATCAGGTAATTAAATTAACAGATCCTAATGGGAATAGTACTTATTTTGATTATGATGTTAATGGAAATGTTATAAAAACAATAAATGCTTTAGGATATGAAACAAATTATACGTATAATATTAATGGATTGTTAGAGTCTACATCATACGCAAATGGTACAGTAGAAAAAAGAACATACAATAAAATAAATCAATTAGAAGAAGTGATTGATGAACAAGGATATAGTACAAAATATATTTATGATAGTATGTGGAATGTTTCAAAAATATTGTTACCAAATGGTTCAGTAGAAGAATATTTATATGATAAAGATAATCATTTATCAACGATTAAGATTCCTGGTGGAACTACGATACATACAGTATATGATGCTAATGGTAATATTATAGAAGAGTGTACTAATGATGATAAAAAGATATTTAAGTACGATGCATTAGGAAATACTATTAGTGTAAAACAGGGAGACGAGTATTCGACTGTCTCTTATGATATGTTTGGAAATGTAGCGGAAGTAAAACGTGTAAATGGAGAATTTGTAAAAAAAGAATATGATGAATTCGGTAGATTAGAACGGGAATATGATAATCTAGGTGCATTAAGAATTTATAGATATGATTCTACTGGAACTCTTTCTGAAGAAGAAGATGAATTAGGAAATATTACAAAATATAATTATTATCCAGGAAAAAGAATAAAAAGTATTATTTATCCAAATGGAGAAATTGATTCCTTTATTTATGATTTAAATGGAAATGTTGTTGAACATAAAGATAAAAAGGGGAATGTAATTGAACTTCGATATGATAGTTTAAATAGAAATACAGAAACGTATCTTAATGGCATTTTACAAGAAAGTTTGGAATACAATGAAGTTAATGAAATTGTTAAGCGTGTTGATGCTTTAAACAATGCAACATATTTTACTTATTCATCACGAGGTGAAGTATTATCAGTTACTGATCCAAATGGAACAAAAATGAAATATGACTATAACTCTATGGGTGATGTTTTAAAAGAAGTTATTACAGGACCTACAGGTGAAGTGAAATTTGACAATACCTATGAATATAATGAATTTGGACAATTAGTTTGCATAAAAGATATACAAGGTTATAGTACTAAATATCAATATAATAATCGTGGAGAGCTTATTGAAACAATTGATAAAGAAGGATACCATGTTTCGTATGGATATAATCAAAGAGGAAATATTGATAATTTGAGATATCAAGATGGAAGAGAAGTTTCTTTTAAATATAATGAAAAAAATGTTTTAAAAGAAATTATAGATTGGAATGGTAAAACATCATTCGTAACAGATACAGAAGGAAGAGTAACATCAGTTACATATCCTGATGGAAAGAATGTTGGATATGTTTATAATTCATTTGGCGAAATATCTTCCATGAAGTATCCAAACGGTAAAGAAATTTATTATAATTATGATAAGTTGAAAAGAATTTCATCTATTACAAATGGGGATAGTCAAATTATATATAAGTATAATGAAGATAATGAAGTAGTTAAAAGAATATATCCAAATGGAACATCAACGGAATATGAATACAATAGGTGTGGTTTTCCAACTGTAATTAAAAATATAGATAAGGAAGGTATATTAGATCAATACGAAATAGGATATGATGCTTTAGGAAGAAAGAACAAACTAAATAGATGGAGAAGAAATGATGCTGAATATAGTGGTTTGTTTGAATATTCTTATGGGAATACCGGGTTCTTAGAAGAGGTAAAGAAAAATGGGTCAGTACTTCGTAAATATGAATATGATTCATTTGGAAATAGAACAAGAAAATTTGATAAAAACGGCGAAGAAATATACCATTACAATAATCTTAATCAACTTGTAAGCAAGTCTTTAGGAACAAATCAAGAAACATATGAGTATGATAAAAGAGGAAATTTAATAGAAGTAAAATCTAATGGTCAAATGAAATATCAGTATTGTTATGATACAACAAATAGATTATCAAAATCATTTAATAGTAATGGAGAAAAATCTACATATGCATATAATGGTTTAGGATATAGAATAGGTCAAACTAAATACCAAAAAAGTGGAACTAAGCAAATTAATTATGTTGTAAATATGTTAAGACTTCATGATAATCTTTTAGAAAAAGATGAGAATGGAGAAGTACAAACATATATTTGGTCAGGATTTAATCCAGTAGCTATTAATCATAAACAAAGTGATTATTATTGTTATCATGATGAAATGGGAAGTATTAGTGATGTTATTTCATTTGATGGAAATTTGAAAGAAAAATTTGGATTTGATGAATTTGGTAACGAACTCTATGAAGTAGATAATTCTATAAATCCTTTTGGATATACAGGATATTTAAGAAATTATGATATGGGAACAAGCTTTGCCCAAGCTAGGGAATATATAAGTGATATTGGAAGATTTGCAGGTCGTGATATCGTTAAGGGTATGGCACCATATAATATTTCATACAATGAATATCTATATTGTCGAAATGACCCTAATAGCTATGAAGATAGAAATGGACAAATTATTATTCTTACCGCAGTCATCGCTGGTGCTGCGATTGGTGGTATAGCTAGTGCTGGGCTAAATTATGTTGGTCAAAAAATTAAAGTTGCTCAAGGAAAACAAGACGAAATAAAGAAGGGAGAAATTGTAGGAAGTTTTGTAAGTGGTGCAATTATTGGTGGCGTTTCTGGTCTAACTGCAGGAGTACCAACAGGCATTGCTGCAGTTGGAAACATTATTGCAAGTGGAGCTGGAGGCGCTGCGGAAAGCTTTATTAAACAAAAGATAGATAATGGTAAAGTTGATCTCGATGAAGTAGGTAAGGACGCAACTGTAGGAGCTGTGACAGGAGCTTTAGGAGAAGGATTGAAATTTGGAGGAAAATGGATAGGAGGAAAAATATCTAATAAAGTATCTAGCAGTGAACTCTTGTCTAAACAATACGAAAAAATAAAGAAAATTATTCCTGGAAAAGGTGATGTAAATAAATTTGATGCAAAAAATTCACTTAAAGAAATAGAAAATACAGGTACATTGATAGAAAATCAAAAAACGTATATTGCAACTACTGAATTAAAACCGTGGGAAACAGGACATCATAGAGACAAGGTATTAAAAAAATTGATAGCAAAGGAAGAAAATCTTAGAATGGCTTTTAAACATGATTATGTTGTAAATCTCCTTGAACAAAAGAAAAAAGAGGCTTTCAAAAAAATACTTAAAACTTTAGTTGCATACAAAACACCGAAAGAAGTTATAAATGATTTTATTGAAAATGCCATAAAAGAAGGACCAGAAGAAGCATTGAATAAATTATCCTCAGCTTTAAATAGGCCAAAATGGAAATTGCAAGGAAAATGTCCTATTTATGCTTAAAAAATCTATTTGATAAGCAATATAGTTTTGAAAAAATGGGAACTTGAAATAATTTATAAAAAATAATAGAATTTAATAAATTGGAGAAAATATAATGAAAAAAAATGAAAATATTGTAGTATTAGAATATAATTTGCGTTTAAAAATATTCTACTTCATTTGTGTATTATTTGTAGCGGCTTTTACAGTGATATGGGGACATATGTTAAGAAGAATATTCTTTATTGTAGTAATACTTGATGTCCTTGCTCTAGGAGCGTTTATTTATTTACAAACATCTCGCGTTATTATAGATAAAAGAGTAGATTATGTTGTTCAATGCATATTTTGGAAAAAAAAGAAAGTGTATTATAAAGATATGGCTTATGTAAAAGTAACTGAGGATGATAACACTGTCTATTTAGTTGTATATTCAATTGATGATAAAAAATTGCTTAAGGTTAATATGGGCGGATATACAAATACTGAGTATTTTTCACAAATTATTACTTCAATGGGGCTTGAACTAGTTGATTAAAAGAAGTAGAAAAAAGGATTATATAGTACTAAGTAAATAATAGTGACTATAAATCCTTTTTTTGTTATAATAAACCTAGTTTTAAATATGTAAATTTGAGGTATATTATGGGGAAGATTGTTATAAAGAGAAGTTCGAAGAAAAATATAATTACTAATAAATTGTTTAAAGAAGAAGTGATTGATGAATATCAATTAGAATCTATTAAACAAGATGATATGAATGTTTTTTATTCAGTAGATAAGGCAAAGATGTCAAAGAAATTAAAAGTTGTTGTACAAGAAGGACAAGATTTAAATAATGTTATTCGAAATATGAGTAATGTTAGATATTTTGTTGATTTAATTAATCGAATGATTTTTATTATTGATTATTGTAAACAACTGAATCAAAGTACGGATAATTTAGAAGTACATAGAGATTATATTTTTGTTGGAGAATATATAAATGAAATGAAATTTATTTATTGGCCAATCAAGAATCCAAAGCCACAAAATAATATTTGTAATTTGTTTAGAGGAATTGCAATGGCTTTAAATCCTGCAGAAAGTATTATTTATAAACAATATGTTGATTTCTTTGATGATATTCAATATTTTGACTACAACAAATTTAAAAATATGATTAAAGATTTTAAGAATATGGATGATTATCTAAATGCTCGTGAAATAAAAGAAGAACCTGTAAATCATGTAAATACAGATAATAATGGGGGAAGATCTCTTGATTTTTCTAGAGTACAAGAAACAACACAACAAGATGATATTATTGCTCATGGATCTAAAAGATTAAATACTCAACAAGATACAACATTATTGAATGCACCAAATAATAATCAAGCAACAACAGTTTTAGGTGCTAATGATGGAACAACTGTATTAGGAGCACAAGATTTTAATCAAATGAATTATCCTTATTTAATAAGAACAATGAATAATGAAAGAATTGATATTAATAAGCCTATTTTTAGGATTGGAAAAGAAAAACAATACGTTGATTATTTTATTTCTTCTAATCCAGCAATTAGTAGAAGTCATTGTGATATTGTTGAAAAAAATAATCATTATTATGTAATAGATCGTAATTCAACAAATCATACCTATGTAAATGATGTTGTTATTACTCCAGAAAATGAAGTTGAATTATTTTCTGGAACAAAATTAAAACTCGCTAATGAAGAATTTATTTTCTATATGTAAGGAGAAAAAAGATGATGAATTATGTATCAACATATTATACGGATATTGGAATAAAAAAGAGTACAAATCAAGATAGTGTTCTTATAAAAAAAGCCAAGACAAGCATTGGAAATATTGCCATGGCAGTTATCTGCGATGGAATGGGTGGTCTTGCTAAAGGAGAAGTTGCCAGTGCGAGTGTTATTCAAATGCTTAATGAATGGTTTAATAATGATTTGAAACAAATGATGCAAAATACACATTTTTCTTTATCTCTTGTATCTTCTAAAATAGGCGATTTGATTAGAGAAAAAAATACAAGAATCCTTCAATATGGAAAAGAAAATAATATTAATTTAGGGACAACTATTACAATGCTATTTATCTATGAAAAAGAATATATGTTTTTTCATGTAGGAGATTCTAGATTATATAAATTATCTAATACTATACAACAATTAACACATGATCATACACTTGTACAAAAAGAAGTAAATGAAGGAAAACTAACAAAGGAACAGGCAGAGGTTGATCCAAGAAAAAGTATTTTATTACAATGTGTTGGAGCTTCTAAAGTTGTGACACCACAAATTGGATATGGAAGTATAGAAAACAAGGATTTATTTCTATTATGTTCAGATGGGTTTAGACATTGTATTTCAGAAAACGAAATTTATACAAGTTTAATTCAAGGAAATAATGCACAAGAATTAAAGAATAGTTTGTATCAACTCACAAATAAAAATATGCAATTAGGTGAAGAAGATAATATTACATCAATTGCAGTTAAAGTCTTTATGGAGGATTAGTATGGCTCAAATAGGTGATGTTATTGATGGAAAATATAAAATCTTAACACAAATAGGTGCAGGTGGAATGTCTAAAGTCTATCTAGCCATGGATAGTCGTTTAAATAAACAATGGGCAGTAAAAGAATTAGAAAAACGTGCGCATGATAAAAATAATGATGTTGTTATTCAAAGTGCAATTGCCGAAGCAGGGATGATGAAAAAATTAGATCATCCTAACTTACCAAGAATTGTTGATATCATTGATGAAGAAAATGTAATCTATGTTGTTATGGATTATATTGAAGGTGAACCTTTAGATAAAATATTGGAAGAATACGGTGCTCAACCTCAAGATTTAGTTATTGAATGGGCAAAACAATTATGTGAAGTGCTTATGTATTTACATAATCGCAAACCACCTATAATTTATCGTGATATGAAGCCAGGGAATGTTATGTTAAAACCTGACGGAAATTTAAAATTGATTGACTTTGGAATTGCTAGAGAATATAAGGAACAAAACTTAGCAGATACACAATGTTTAGGAACAAGAGGATATGCTGCTCCTGAACAATATGGTGGAAAAGGACAAACTGATCAAAGAACAGATATTTTCTGTTTAGGAGTTACTATTTATCATTTAGTAACAGGGAAGAACCCAGCTGAACCACCTTATGAAATCTATCCAATTAGAAAATGGAATCCAGCGTTATCAAGTGGTTTAGAAAGAATTGTAGATAAATGTACACAATTAAACCCTGAAGATAGATATCAATCATGTGAAGAATTACTTTATGCTTTGAATCATTATAATGAAATTGATGAAGAATACCGTAATACACAAAAAAATAAAGTTAAGAAATTTGCGACATCAGCAATTATTTCTCTTATTTGTTTTGTAATTAGTTTGGGAACATTTATTGGAAAGAATGTTATCAATGGAAATGATTACGATGAAAATATTTCATTAGCTGAAAAATCAAGTGATCAAGATTCAAAAGAAAATTATTATGAAAAAGCAATAGAAGTTTATCCTGATAGAACAGGTGGGTATCTCGGTTTAGTCAATACATATAAAAGTGATAATAGTTTTGATGAAAACGAAGAAGCTCGTTTCAAAAAAATTATTAATACAAATTTAGCTACAGTAAAAAAAGCAGATGATTATGGTGAACTTGCTTTTGAAATTGGAAAGCTTTATTGGTATTACTATGATTATGGTAATAATACAGATAATACAACACGTAGTAAAAGTGCTGCACAATGGTTTAAAGATGCAAAATCTTCTTTAGAAGAAGGTACTGATGAACAAAAGATGGCAGAAGTGTATGAAGCTATTGGTAATTTTAATAATACAGTTACTATTAATATAGAAGAAGCAAATGATAAAGGGATGTATAAGCCTTATTTTAAAAACTTATCTCAACTTATTAAAATGATGAAAAATAGTAAAGAACAAGAAAAAGTGAAATTAGAATTGTATAATCTAACTATTTCCGCAATTGAAAATTATGCACGAAAATTTAAGAATGATGGTATAAGTCAAGCAAAATTACAAGCGTTATATGATGATGTTGTTAAAGGAGTCAATAAGATTCAAACGACAACAGATGATAACACAGATAAAATTTACTTATTGAAAAATGAAATTCTTGGAAAAATTCCAGGATGTCAAGATTCTATAACAAATGCTTATAGACCATCTATGGAGGAAGAATAATATGAGTGCACAATTATTAGGAACAATCTCTATTATCTTTTTAGGATTAGGAATTCTATTTCTGCTTGTTAGTGTTTATGTTTTTATTAAATATAGAATTAAAGATGTTATAAATGATTTAAATGGAAAAACGGCTCAAAGAGAAATTGAAAAGATTAGAGAAGAAAATAAAGGAATGAGTAAGTCATTTAAAACAGATAAATTTAATAGTTTAAGAGGAAAAAGAACTAAAAAGATTGATGTTAATCAAACAGTAGAAATCAAAAAAGAAAATGCTATACCGAATGTAAATGAAAGTACAACGATTCTTAATACAAGTAATGAAACAACATTATTAGTAGATGAAGAAGGAACAACACTTTTAAATACGATGGGAACAGAAGAATTATCAACTAGTGATAATGAAGAAATACGTTCTATTCATTTTGAAGTCATTGAAACGCAAATGTTTATTCAAACAAATGAGTTTATTTAAGGAATAGATAAAAATTACAAATAGCTTAAAATAAAAAACGGGAGAGTAAGAATGGAAAAAAAGAAAAAAATAATAATAGCAAGTGTTATTGCTGTTATTGCAATTGTTATTTCTTTAGTATTTGTATTTAATAATTCAAATACTAAGACAAATTCGAATACTTATGAAACTAAAATAAAAGAAGCACAAAAATATGCAAAGAAAAAGAATTATGAAAAAGCAGAAAGTTGTTATTTAGAAGCAATCGAAATTGATGAAAAGAAAAAAACAGCTTATTTAGAATTGTCAGATGTTTATGTAAGTGATGAAAAAAAAGATCAAGCAGTTTCAATCCTTAAAGAAGGATTAGAAAAAGTTTCTGAAAAAGATCAAAAGTATTTAAATGAAAAATTAGATCAATTTATTGCTAAATCTGTTAAATTTGAAGTGATTTCAAATAATGATGCAGATTCTACAGAATATGGACATATTCAAGGAATAAATAGTAAAAACGAAGTTGTTTGGGAATATAAAACAGAAAATCATACAACTGCAGATGATGGTTCTGTAGGTGAAATAGGTATTTATAAAGATACGTATTATTTTAATGATTATGGAACAGTAACTGTATTAAGTTTAGCTGATGGAAAGGTTCAATGGACAAACAGTGATTTTGGAGGAATGAACGAAAAAGAAACAGCTGCTTTTGATAGCCAAGGTACAGTTTATCTAGGTTCATACCATGGACCAGAGTTTATTGCAATTGATCGTAATGGACAAACACTTAAAGTTATCGATTATTTTAGTGGTAGCTTCTATGGAATTTCTAAATTTGAAGTTTCTGGTAATAAACTTTACATAGATTTTGAAGGTTGTGATGACTATACAATGGAGGATTCATGTAGGATAGCAATGAATTTAAATGACTATACATACACTATTGGTGATAAACAAATACCTGGTCAATTTACAAAAGCCCAATTAGATCAATTAAAGAAGGATTTAGGAGTACCAGATGATCTAGATGTAACTTTAAATCAAGATAATAAGCCTTCTTATTGGGAAACAGGTGAATCATGGTGTTTGGGTGTTTATTTCCAACATAATGGTCAAACTGTAGCCGGAGCTATGGTTGATCTTGAAACAGCTGAACCAGCGCATGATATTTTAGGATATAGTGACGATTATTAAAATTCTATATGAATTTAATATTTTAAACAATGTATTTAAAAAGATGGTAATTTTGAAAGATGGTAATTTTGTTATCATCTTTTTTTATGGTATAAAAAAAGGAATGAGTCTATCTCATAGACTACAGACCTTTAAAATTTAATAATTTATATCTTGTATAATTAGGAAGCTTTTTTATGGGCATCAATATAATATTGTGCAATATAGTAACATAATTCAGCAAATGATTTTTGATCATCTTGGGGTAAGTTGCTTAAATCCAATCCTAAGTTTGAAATCATTTCAGTATTTTTAATGGCTAGATCTCCTTTTATAAGATCATCTACACCAACATTTAAGCTATTTGCTATAGCAACAATTGTGTCTAGACTTGGAATAGATTGAGCTCTTTCAATCTTTCCAAGAAAGTTACTACTAATATCACATTTTTCAGAGAGTTGCTCGATGGTTAATTTTTGTTTTTTTCTTAATATACGTATGTTTTTTCCTAGTTCCTTGTAGTTCATAAATTGACTCCTTTCTTTAAAATAGTACATTTTTGCAACAATTATTAAAGAAACTAGAAGTCCTATAAGTGCTTGATAATCCTTAAAATGCAATTTTTTGCGATATAATGGGCAAAAATGTAAAAAGGGACATATAGTACATAATGTTGACTAAAAAACTTATTTTTTGTAAAATTATGTTGTATTATCGATTAAATATGTTTTTTTATTTAATAAGTGAGGAGGGGAAAAAATGATAAAAAACCATATTAAGAAATTGTTATCATGTATGGTTGTTTTAGCAATGGTTTTGAGTACATTAATGTATTCAAATGTTGATGCCGTTGATGAAGGAAAACAATTAATGATACAAGTTCTTAACAATGTTGCAACAGAGTCATCTGAAAAAGTCATTAGCGTTGGAATTTATCAAAATGAGACAGATGAAGATTCAATTTTGACTCAAAAATTATCAGATAATGATATTGCAACATTTGATTTAGATGCTTCGATTACAGGAGAAGTATTTATTAAATTGTTATCTGATGGTTCAACGAATAGTACTATAGATGAATTCAAATATAGTATTACCGATGATTCAAATAAACAATATTGTGTTTATAACCTTACAGATAAGAGCTTCACAACTGACAAAAAGCTTACACCAAGTATGTTATTTGAAAAAGATTCTTTAACAGTACAATATGGCGATGATGTTACTAATGACTTAACTACAAATGTAACAGTAAGTTATGAAAGTAACAATGATGATGTGGCAACTGTTGATGAAAACACAGGAAAAGTAACTACTGTCAAACCTGGTGAAGCTAAAATTACAGCAAAAGTTAATGATGAAGATTTTGAAAATATAGAAGCTTCATATTCTTTAACTGTTACAAAAAGAGACGCTGGTATGCAATTTGCAGATAGCATGGGTATTGCAAATGGTGAAAAAACAATTGAAAGAATTAAGGGTACTTTAAAAAATGAAGTTGTATTTAACAAAGAATTAGAAAAAGCACCTAAAGTTACTTATGAAAGTTCTGCACCAGCTGTAGCAAAAATTGATGCATCTACAGGTGACGTTGAACTATTAAAAAATGGTAAAACAACAATCACAGCAACATTGGTAGGAGACGATTACTATAACACTGATTCAAAAAGTTATATTTTGAATGTTGTAAAAAAAGATGATGAATCGCATTTTGCAAATGTAAAAGTAGATGGAGTTGATCAAACTTTATCAGAAAACAATGATCCAATTGAGTTGGTTAAAATTACAAATGCAGCTACTGTATCTAATCTAAATATTGAATATAGTATTGATGGTGGACAAACATGGGATTCACAAGTTCCTACTGAAAATAAAATGGGTAAATATGATGTAACTGTAAGATTAAGTGATGATGATTATGTTTGTGTTAAACCACCAGTGACATCTATTTTAAGAGAACAACAAAAGATTGTCTTAAAACATGATAAAAATATCTCATTAAATGAAGATGGTACTTTTGATGCAGAATATGATAAAACAAGTTCTAAAGTATTTGGTGATATTGCTTATAAATCAAATAAGGAAAATGTTGCATCAGTTGATGAAAATGGAAAAGTTTCATTTGTAAGTTTTGGTGATGCAACTATTACACTATCAGTAGATAAAGTTACTGATGATACCAACAAATTATATTATGATTCTGCTGAGGAAACATATAATGTTACATGTTTAGAATTAAAAGATGAAGATGTACAAAATGCCTTTACGATTTATTCTAATTATCAAGAAGGTCAAGAAAATCAAGAAGCATATTTAAAAAACAATACATTCTATGGGAAAGATTCTATTACTATCGTATGTAATGATGGTTACTCTATTACAGATGCTAGTACTTTAGGATTCAGAAAATGGACAAACTCAATTACATATACAGTTGATAAGAGTGATGTTCAACTTAGAGTAAAAAATAAAAATGGAGTAACATCAAGAATTAAAAATATTTCTCATTATTTAAAAATGGACGGAGATATTAAGTTTGATGTAGATAGTACTGCTCCTTATATTGATGGAAAAAGTATTAATATTGTTAAAAAAGATGAAAATAAAATTCTAAGATTCTTTACATTTGGATTATTCGGTAATGGTAGTCTTACTATTAAAGTTCCAGCTGTTGATGAAGAATCTGGATATGCAAAAGCAGTATTATACGAAAATAAAGATGGAAAATATAATCAATTAAAAGAATGCAATGTTGATGAAGAATCTGGTTTAGCAACATTTGAATTAAATCCAAATGTAAAATATCCAGCATTATATTTAAAATTAATTGATCATGTTGGTAATGAATCTAAAGAAATTTTAATTAATCATGAAAATACAAAATTAGCTAATTGGAATGGTGTATTTAATTTAGAAACAAATAAACCTGAATTAGAAAACATCCAATTATCTAAAGAAGATTATCAAGATTCAAATTCTAAAAAATGGTATAACAACCAAAATAAAGACGGTCTTCCAACTGTAGCATTTGATGCAAAAGATGTAGATTCAGGATTATATGCTGTTAAAGTAACAGTAAATGGTACTGTTTTAAAAGGAAATGTAAACCATGATACATCAATTGATGTAAATGGTAATACTAAAGTAGAAGATGATAGTGATGATTATTTATTTGATTTTAGAGATGTTGAACAACCAGATGTTAAGAACTTTAAAGTTAATTTAAATGATTATCAAAATATGATTAGTTATTCAAAAGAAGATGGCAAGATCTACGTTGATTCAGCTAAAGGTGAATATAATGTTTCTATTACTGTTTATGATAAAGCAGGTAATGTTGAAACAAAAGATGTAACATTCTATGAAGATATTACTTCTCCAGAAATTACTTCTATGAAATTTACAAATAAGGCTGGAAGTAGTAAGGAAGATGCTACAAATGTTGTTGCCTTAATGCAAGATAATAAGGTTTATGGTTATTTCTTTAATGAAGATACAACTGTAACTATTACTGCAAATGATTTTTCTGATGAAAAATCTTCTTCTGGATTAAATAAAATTTATTATAAGTTAGTTAAAAAAGGTGAAAAATTTGATGAAACTGATTTAACTAAATATGATAGTAAAGTAGTAAGTAATGGACAAATTCAATTTACTGTTTCTAAAGGATTTAAAGGTCAACTTTATGCTTATGTTGATGATCATGTTGGTTTACAATCAAAAGTAAATCATCCGGATGGTTCTGCTATTGAAAATGGTAAAGATAAAGATTCTCAACATAAAAACCATGCAGAAGCAAAAATTGAATATATTACAAATAAAGTAAATAGTGATGTTAAAGGTCAACCATTATTTAATGGAGATGTCACTTTAAAATTAACAATGACAGATACATTCAGTGGGTTACATTCTGTAGCTTATACTGTAAATGGTGTTCGTCATGAAGAAGTTATTAATATTGATAATCCAGCGATGACTGAATGGAAAGTAGAAAGCACTGATAGTAACTTAGTTACAAAAATCAGTAAAGAAATTACATTAAGTTCTCGTGAATACAACATGAATGATATTTCTGTTGAATTAAATGGATATGATAATGCAGGAAATGGAATTAGCGCGCAAAAAGAAGTATTTAGTATTGATGTGACTCGTCCTGTTATTGATGTAACATATGATAACAATGATGATGATCCTGATTTTGAAAACTTCTTTAAAGCTGATAGAACAGCAACAATTACTGTTACTGAAAGAAACTTTGATCCAAATGGATTCGTTGCAGAAAGAACAGTAGATGGAAAGAAAGAAACATTATCTTTAAATTGGACAACAGCTAATGTTGTTAATAATGTTTATACAGATGAAGTAACACATACAGCAACAGTTACTTATAACGCTGATGCTGATTATGAATTCTCTATTGTAAAATGTGAAGATTTAGCAAAAAATAATGCATTACCATTTGCAACTCAAACATTTACAATTGATAAAACAAAACCTACAGTTCAAGTATCTTATAATAATAATACATATAAAAATGAAAATTATTATAATGCTGGACGTGTTGCAACAATTACTATTAACGAACATAACTTTGAAACAAGTAGAATTAATGTTATAGGTACTGCAACTGATAATGGGGCAACAATTAGTTTCCCTGCAACAAGTGTATGGTCTACAAACGGAGACGTTCATACAGCAACTATCAACTATGGATATGATGGTGATTTTACATTCGATATCGAATATACTGATAAAGCTGGAAATAAGATGGATGATTATCAACAAGAACAATTCGTTGTTGATATGACAGCACCTACATTAGATATTACTGGTGTTGCAGATCATTCAGCAAATGCTGGTGATGTACAACCTGTTGTAACTTATAGTGATACAAACTTTGATAGTAATGGTGTTTCTATTTCTTATGTAGGAAGTAATAAGGGTGTATTACAAAGTGATGGTCAAAAAGCATCACAAGCTAATGGTGAAGTATTTACATTCAAAAATCCTGAAAAGAAAAAAGAAAATGATGACATTTATACAATTCATGCAAGTGTTGTCGATAAAGCAGGAAATGAAACAACAAAAGAAATTACATATTCTGTTAATAGATTTGGTTCAACTTATGAATTAGTAAATGATATTAAAGCTAATAACGGTAAGTATACAAATAAAGAATATAATGTTGTTGTTAATGAAATTAACCCAGATACATTACAAAAAATGTCTGTTAAAGTTTCAAAAAATAACACAACAGAAGAAATCACACCTAGTGAATATAGTGTGAATAAAGTTAATGTAAATGGTAGTTGGAATCAATATCAATATGTCATTAATAAAGACTTATTTGAAAAAGATGGAAAATACAGTGTACATCTTTATTCAGAAGATAGTGCAGGAAATGTTAATGAAAATATTGATGAAGTTAAAAAAGCAAATATTAACTTCGGTATTGATAAAACAAAACCTCAAGTTGTTTCTATTAACTTAGAAAATGGTACAACTTATGCTGAAAATGGAATGAATGGACAAGTATCAATCAATGATAACTTAGTGTTAGATAAAGTAGAAATTCAATTAAATGGTAAATCAGTAAAATATACAAATAAAGATGATTTATATAATTTTGTTATTTCTGAAAAGAATTCAGCACAAAATGCAGTTATTATTGCTAAAGATGCTGCTGGAAATACAACTAAATTAAACATTGAAGATTTCTTTGTTACTACTAATTTATTTGTAAGATGGTATAACAATAAACCATTATTTATTGGAAGTATTGCAGTAGTTGTAGTTCTTGTTGGAGGAGCTTGGTATTTCTTAGTTGGTAAGAAAAAAGTACCTGAAACTTCTCAAAATGAAGCAAATTAATAAAAAATAAATATCTGTTTATTTTTAAAACAAACCGTCCTCGTTAAAGCGAAGACGGTTCTGTTTTAAAATGAAGAATATTTCAAGAATTATTGTTTTTTGAGACAAAACTTGATATTATTGCAGTGGAGAAGTTTATCTTCAACATCAGGTGATTCTCTACCAAATAGTGAGAGCTAAAAAATCAGGTGATTCCCTACCAAACAGTGGGAGCTAAAAAATCAGGTGATTCCCTACCAAATAGTGGGAGCTAAAAAGGATACGAAGAGTAAAATCTTCGTATTTTTTATTTAAAGGAGAAAATTTATGAAATTGTATGAAATTGATCGAGATTATATGGATTATCTTCATAAGATAGATTCAAAAGTATTAACACATAATGTGGATAAACATCAAAGAAAGTTTATAGCGATAAAAGTTAAACTGAATGGTTATCAGTATTTTGTGCCTTTATCATCCCCTGATTTTAGAGATTATTATGATGATCATGGTATCAAGAAAGTACAGTATACGCGAGTACCTACTATTAAAAGGATTTTTAATGGAAATCCTACAGTTGAATCTTATTTAGGAAAATTATTATTTAATAATATGATCCCTGTTCCTAAAGGATTTTATTATGAATTTAATATTTTTTTAGAAAAAGATCAAAAGTATAAAGGATTACTTATTGATCAAGTACGCATTTTAAGAAGTAAAAAGAATCAAGAAGATATTTTAAAAAGAGCACAAGTTGTTTATAAACTTAAAAGTAGGAATTCTTCATATAGTTATATTCAATACGCAACCGTAGATTTCTCTTTATTAGAAAAAGCATGCGATAAATACTTTGAAAAACAAGGATGTTAATGAATTATTCAAAAAAGTATATTATAATAAAAGAAGAGTGAAAGGAGAAGACTATGAAAGAATATTTAGCTTTTGATGTTGGGGGAACATCTGTAAAATATGCATTATGTAATGAAGAGGGAGAAGTCTTTTCTTCAAGTAAATTTAAAACACCTGATACATTAGAAAAAATGTATCTTGAAATAGAGAAAGTCGTTAATAATAATCCAAATGTTGAAGGTATCGCCTTATCTATGCCAGGAGCAGTCGATAGTGATGGGGGTATTATTTATGGTTCAAGTGCTATTAATTATATCCATGGACCAAATATAAAAGAAGATTTACAAAGTCGTTTTCATAAACCTGTTGAATTAGAAAATGATGCCAACTGTGCAGCTTTAGCGGAAGTATGGAAAGGTGTCGCTAAAGATGAAAAAGATTGTTGCTTTATTGTCAGTGGAACAGGAATTGGTGGTGCTGTTATTAAAGATAGACATGTTCATCATGGTAATGCTTTACATGGTGGAGAATTTGGTTATATGATCATGCGCTATGAACCAAGTGAAGGAAAATATTACACATGGTCTGATGATGGCTCTACAGTAGCAGTTACTAAAAGAGTCGCAAAAGAACTTGGAAAAGATTATCATGATTTAGATGGTAAAGAAATTTTTGATCATGATAGTGTTAATGAAGTATATAAAAAATACGTCGATGAATATTATCGTACTCTTGCTATGGGAATCTATAATCTACAATATGCTTATGATCCAAGCATGATTGTTATTGGTGGAGCAATCTCTACAAGAGAAGAACTTTTAGATAAAATCAATGAACAATTAGATATCATCTTTGGACAATTAACACATGCTCATGTAAGACCAAATGTAAAAGTATGCAAGTTTGGAAATGATGCTAATCTTATAGGGGCAACCTATCATTATATCCAAAGACACGAATAGGAGGATCATATGAATAAACAAATACCTAAAATAAATACACAACTTAGAAGCCATACAATTTTAGTACCGGAAGTTTATCGTGAAGCAACAGGTGTTTTAATCAATGGAAAACGTATCAAATCATTGGTATTTTCTACAGATGTCGCCGTTATTGCCAACTGTAATGCTGATGCGGTTATTGCAGTTTATCCATTTACACCAACCATTCAAATAACAGAATCAATTATTTCTGTAGCACAAAGACCTGTCTTTGTAGGTGTTGGTGGTGGAACAACGGCTGGTAAACGTGTTGAATCTATTGCTTTAGATGCAGAACTTCATGGAGCAACAGCAGTTGTCTTAAATGCACCAACAACAACAGAATTCATTCAAAATCTTGCACAAGATATTGATATTCCAGTTGTATTAACCATTGTTTCTTTAAATGAAGATTTAGAAAAAAGAATGTTACATACAGGTGCCAATATTGTTAATGTTTCTGGGGGAAAAGACACCGTTAAAATAGTTAAAAAACTAAGAGAAATAAGTCCTGATTTTCCAATTATTGCAACAGGTGGACCAACTGAAGAAACAGTAAGAGAAGTTATTCAAGCAGGTGCTAATGCCGTTACCTTTACACCTCCTACCAATGGAGAAATCTTTAAAGGTATGATGGAAGAATATAGACATAGATATGATTAATAAAAGTTCCTCATTTGAGGAGCTTTTATTATATGCTTTTTTATTATGTTATTAATTACAGGTTTTAGAATTTTTTATGAGATAACCCCTAATAATACCCATTTAATCATTATAATAAGCGCGGCAATAACTTAGTTTATTTTATTATAAAATTAGGTTATTGAAGGAGAAAGGGTTATGGCTGTTATTACTGATATAAAAAGAAGAATTTTAGAATTGTCTCCTGCGGGATTTCAAGAGTTTTGTGATGCCTTTTTAAAAAAGAAAGGCTATGGATTGATTCATAGTTATGGAATGCAATCAGGAATAGAAAATACAACAATTGGTCATCCCGATACATATTTTAGAAAAGATAATGGAAAATATGTATTTGTAGTTTATACAAAACAACAGACAAATATTTATAAAAAAGTTAAAGAAGATATAGATAAATGTTTAGATAAGAATAAACCGAAATTAGATAAAGAGGATATTGATGAAATTATTTGTTGTCATGCATCATCAAATCTAAGTTCAGGAGATGATCAACAATTATATAAGTATTGTAAAGAACAAGGCGTAAAATTGATGATATATGGGATAGACGAAATATCATTAGAAGTTTTTAATAGTTATCATTCTTTAGTTAGAGATTATTTGGGATTATCAATAGATACAAATCAAATAATGGATAGAGATGATTTTATTTATAAGTATAATTCTAATAAAATGGTAGCACCATTAAATACGATATTTCAATTTAGAAATGATGAAAAATCAAAGCTAAAACAATGCATATTAGATTCTTCAATTGTTATGGTTACAGGTAAAGCAGGAGTTGGAAAAACAAGATTAGTTTTAGAAACTATTTTAGAACTTGAATCAGAAAAAAATTATAAAGTATTATGTGTAAAAAATAATAATTTACCTATCTATGATGATTTGGTTTGTCATTTGGAAGAGAAAGAAAAATATTTATTATTTCTTGATGATGCAAATGAATTTGCGGGGCTAAGTCAAATTCTTTCTTATATAACGAAAGAAAAATGTAAAGACGAAATAAAAATAGTTGTTACAGTTAGAGATTATGTAAAAAAGGAAGTTGAAAAAATAATTCTAAAATATGAATTTCCTAGAATTATTAATGTTGATGTATTTAATAGAGAGCAAATTACTGAATTTTTGAAAAGCAATTTTAATATTGATCATGAAATATTTATATCTCAAATTATGAAAATATCTAGAGGAAATTTACGAATGGCATACATGGCTGGAAAGATTGCTACAGAAAATAATACATTAAAAAGTATTATAGATGTAACGCAATTATATGAAGTGTATTATTCACCATATGTGGATATATATTTTGGAAATAATGAAAAATTATGTTTTTTTACTGGCTTTTTAGCAATTGTAAGAGGGCTCTACTTTGAAAATCAATATATGTATAGTGATGTTTTAAAAGCAATGGATATATCTTTAGAAGAAGTGAGAAAATATATAGAATATTTGTCAATGATAGAATTTGTAGAAGTAAAAAAAGATAAGGTTGTTCTTTTTTCTGATCAATCTCTCGCAAATTATATGATTTATTATACTTTCTTTCAAAGAAAGATTTGTCCTTTTTCAACTGTTTTAGAATTATGCTTTCCTAATTTTGAAAATGCAATAATTGAAGCTATAAATGTTATTTTGAATTTATTTAACAATGGTAATAATATTGAATATTGTACGCAGGAAATATTAAAAGCATGGAATATATTTTCAAAGGATAAGAATTTTATAAAAGCATTTCATATATTTGATCCAGAAAAAACTTTTATATATATAAATGATATTCTTGAAGAGCTGGATTTTAAAGTAATAAATAATGAAAATTCTTATATAGATTACCATTGGATACTAGATAGTCTTTCAGGTTTTGAAAATGAGGAATATTTTGAAACAGTACTTGATTTATTAATAAAATATTGTTCAAAGTCAAATAATTTTCTTGAAAATGGATGTACTTGGTTGATAAGAAATTATGGACTCAATAGAGATGCGTTAAATGGAGAATATTATAATATAACGTTTGTTAGTCATTATTTATTTGATCACTTAAAGGATGAAATCCACTATTTAGTTTTCTTTAAATGGGTTAATAAGGTTTTAAGATTATATTTTCCATTAGGCAAACGTAATGATAAATATTCAAATTATGATGGATTTATGGCATATAGTGAAGAACTTATAAAATATCGTTTTTATTGTTGGAAGGGGTTATTGAAAGCTTCTAAAGATAATACATATAAAAGACAGATTCTTCTTTTTTTAAATTCATATATAGATGGTTTTGAAGTTAATGTAGATATTGATACAAATGTTTTTGAATATGATTTAAAATTCATTAAGAAAATAATAAATCATTTAATGACAGATGATTTGTTAGTGATGAGTTGTATTAATAAGTTTCAAACAATTTGTAAAATGGACTGTGAGGAAACATGGAATGCTTTTTTAAAAAGTAAAACCTGGTTAGTATATGACTTGTTGAAAGATAATTATTATCAATCAAATTTAGAATATTTTGAATATGAGAAATGTAGAAAAAATAAAATACAAAAATATGTAGAACAATTAACAAAAGAAGATATAAAAAAGTTTATCATTACTATTAATAGTTTTATGAGTTTGTATAGTGAAGAATTAGATATGTATGGTATTAATAATGGAATAGAGATTTCTATTGATTGTAGTATAAATAATAAAGAGAAACTTTTTTCATTTTTTGAGAATATAATTTTATATGGAACATCTTTAGATATTTCACCACGTAATTTATTTACTTTTCTTTATTATTTCTTTGAACCAATAGAGATTTATGACTATATAATGAAATATGATTTTAATCAAAAAAATAAATGGCAATATATTTTCTTTGAAACATTACCACAAGAATATGTTACAAGAAAGTTATATGATGAATTAAAGAAATATTTTGAAAATGTTGATAATAATAAAAACAATCAGTTATATAATTATAATTTAAAAATATTAGATAAATTCTTAATAATAGAAAAAGATATTTATCCAATCATAACAAAAATTATTATGAATAGTAAAAATAATGATCTTCAAAAGAATTATCTAACATGTTTATTTGAAGATAATTACTAAAATTATACAGAG
>JAUNWT010000110.1 GCA_030540195.1 Bacillota bacterium
TTGAACAACTTATGAAAGAATTAAAACCAATTGCAGATGCTGTTGGTAAAGAAATATAAAAGTACCACCTAGGGTGGTACTAAGAGATACGATAATGACCAATAAGATCATTTCTCTTTTCTAAAATATCTTCTTCATAATAAAGTTGATGAGGGTATGCATGGTGAATCACGAAAGTGATTCCCTTTTTATTTCGATAATTAGAAACAATACCAATATGTTTTTTGAAGATCACAATATCGCCACCTTGCCATTTATCTAAATCATAAATATCAAGAGTCAAAGATAAAGCGTGTCTTTTAAAATAAGCATTTAGATTTTTAACACGGCGAAAATCAATGTTTTTATCACGTTGTACCACTTGATAACTTTTAGGACTTTTTTGAATATCTTGATCTACAAGTTCTTGTAAATCATAGCCTGCATTAAATAAGCCAAAAGCAACAACATCGCTACAGACACCATAATTGTCATTTGGATAGCCACCTTGATAATATTTACTTTTATATCGGGGTTTTGTTTGAATGTACGCTCTGGCATTTTTTAGAATATCACTTTGATCATCAAGTCCATCATGATCTTGATCATTTGTGCTTTTATAAGTTTGAATATCAAAATCTTCATTCGTATATTTTGGATGGGGTATAAGATTATTTTGATAAAAAATGTAAGTAAGAATCAAAATGATTGGTATGAATATAAGAAAGAATTTCTTCATTATTTACCACAACATTTTTTATATTTTTTACCACTTCCACATGGACAAGGATCATTACGCCCAACTTTGACGACTTTTGTCGGTTTTTTCTTACCAAAATCATTTTGTTTTCTTTCAATTTGGGCATATTGTAAAGCAAGTTCTTCTTCATTCATATCTTTAAAAAGTTCTACAACATGACGAATAATATTTTCTGTTTCAATATTATATTCAATTGATAATGGGAGTTGTTTTTGAATTTCAGCTTTAAGTTCTTGATATTTATTTTGTTTAAAAAGACAGATAAAATAAGCATCTAGTAAATCATAATCATAAGGATAACGATTCAATAATTCTTGAAAATAGGCAAGTCCTTTGTCACTATCTTGATAAAAATAAGATAAAGCCAAGTTTTTATAAAAAGGACAAAGATATTTATCGTCTTTAAAATAAGTCATGAATTCTTGATGAAAGGCAATGCTTTCTTCATATTTCTTTTCTTTAAGAAAAGAAAGACTTAATTGCTTAAGTTTATCAGATAAATGGTATTGATAACCAAAGAGCTTACCTAATTCTAAAAGACTTGGTTGATTTTCAAGATAAGTCTTTAATTCATTCCATAGAGGATAAAGTGTATCTAAAGTATTTGCTTGTTCTATTTGTGTTAATAATGTTTCTTTTTCCATAAGAGTTTCTCCTTTTTTAAATCATATCATATAATGACGAATTTGGTAAAAACAAAACTATTGTGTATAATGGTTGTGGTGAGAAATATGGATCAAAAACATAAATCAAATTTAATAATTACTTGTCTTTGCTTAATCGTTGTCTTTGTTTCCTTACTAACAATGTATGATAATTTTTCATTTCATACCTATAGTACAAAGACGTATTATGATTATTTTTTATCGTTGAATCATCAAGATTTTTCTTTACAAGATTATGAACTTTATAAAGATAAATCAAATTATCATTGTGGAGATGGAAATCTTGTTTTAGGAAAGATTGATTCTTTAGTGGATGGACAAAAGATTGATGTGATTATTCAAATGAATAAAAAATATCAAATTCATTATCCTTTACAGTATCTAAATGGAGGAAGCTATGCTTTAGAAAATAAAGATGATTTAAGTAGCTTAAATGAAATCAATCATGTTCAACTTTTAATCAAAGATGAAAATCAAAAGATAGTTTATAAGCATACTTTAAAATTAAAACAAGTAGAAAAACTTGTTTGTTCTTCAAAAACATTTAAAGTAGAAAATGCCTGTGTCAGTGATGATTTTATGAGACTTGGTTATTTAACTTCGACAGATCAAGCTTTATTAAAGAAATATCCTAATATTTCTTTAGAATATCGTTATTTAAAAAATAATAAACTAAATGATAAAAATGATAAGAATTATATTGTGTTTAAAAAAGTAAATGGAAAAACAAAAGAAATCGTCAATCAAAAAAATTATCAAGTTTATAATCATGATTTAAATCAAGGCTCTTTAAAAAAGAAAAAACTCAGTGTAGTTATTATCTTATCAAAAGATAACAGTCAAAAAAGTTATGTTTTTAAGTTAAACTTTACAAAGGAAAATGGTGGTTTACATGAATAATGAAAGATATTTAAAATTTAAGAAAGATTTTATTGTTCTTTATTTAGCACGTAATGGCATCATGACTTTTTTAATTACCCTTGGTAGTTTTGGTTTGGATCTATCAAATTATTATCAGATTAGTTTTACTGAAACGATTCCTTATTTATTTTCAAATAGTATATTTACTTTTATGTATTTTTGTTTAGTTTGGATTTTCAATTATTTACTTTTTGAACTTTTTAAAATCTTAAGTGATTGGTATGATGAAAGTCATCATCAAACTTTTAAGTTTATGTATCATGAACACAATTATTCTATTTCGTGGATAATGTATGTAGTGATGCTTGTTATACTTATTTTGATACAAATTCTTGATTTACCAACTTTGTTTCATTTAGATGCATACTTTATGTTTGGTTTTATGATTTTACGTTCAATTAAACAAATATATAAAAAGAGACTCTAAGAGTCTACTTTAATAAATGACTAAGGCTATCAAGTAATTCATCTTTTGAACTTAAAGAATTATAGTAGCTTTCAAAAAGAACACCAAGTCCTGGTAAGACGGTTTCTTCTTTAGAGGCAATACCACTTTCAATGATTTCTTTAAGTTCACTACTTGAACAAGCATGTAGTCTTTGAAATATTGCTTGTCGAATATCCATTTTATCACTCCCTAAAAAAGAGTGGACCAAAAAGGAGAAAATATACATGATAGAAACCAAAACAATTATTTTAAATGAACAAGAGGTTGTTTATAAGATTCATTATAAAAGAATTAAAAATTGTTATTTAAGAGTAGAAAAAGGAGAAGTGGTGATTAGTTGTTCACCGATGTTTCCTCAAAGTGAAATAGAAAAACTGATAAGAAATCATCAAGTAGAAATTCTTGAACAAATCAAAGGATATATTCCTAAATATAACTATCAAAATGGTGGTTATGTTTATTTGTTTAATCAAAAATATCAAATTGTCTTAAAAGATATGAATATTAAAAAATGTGCTATTCATGATCGTCAAATCTATGTTTATTCAAAAAATATTCAAACAACCATTGAAATGTTTTTAAAACAAGAATTGATGAATTATTTAAAAGAAAGAATTGATTTTTATTTAAGTACCAGTTTTCATCATGCTTTTCCTGAAATTCAAATCAAGAAGATGAAAAGAAGATGGGGTGCTTGTTTTTATCAAAAAAATAGAGTGTGCTTTAATTTAGTACTAGCACATATTGATTTTGCTTTGATTGATTATGTCATTGTTCATGAACTTTGTCATTTCATTGAAGCAAATCATTCTAAAGCGTTCTATCATGAAATAGAAAAAAGAATGCCAGATTATAAAGAAAGAGAAAGATTATTAAAGGATGTGGGTATATGATTACGTCAATGCAAAATAAAACGGTTAAAGAATTATTAAAATTAAAACAAAAGAAATATCGTAAAGATTATTATTTAGTAGAAACAAATCATTTAGTAGAAGAAGCAGTCAAGGCAAAACAAACAGACTTGATTATTTCAACGGAACCGGTTGATTTAGGTGTGGAAAATTTAGTGGTGTCCAAGGAAATTATGGAAAAGCTTGCTTTTACTAAGACACCTCAACCCATTATGGCAAGATGTTTTATTCAAAAGAATAAAACATTAAAGGATGGAAAAAGATATTTGATTTTAGATTATCTGCAAGATCCAGGAAATATTGGAACATTAATTCGTACAGCACTTGCTTTTGGTATAGATCAAGTGATTTTATCTAATGAATGTGTGGATCTTTATAATGATAAATTACTTCGCTCAATGCAAGGAGCCCATTTCCATCTTTCTTGTCTTTATGGGGATTTAAAAGAAATTATTCCTGCTTTAAAAGAAAAAGGAGTCTGTGTTGTAGGCAGTGCTTTAGAAAATGGAAAACCTATTCATGAAATTAAAAAACAAGAAAAAATGGCCTATGTTTTAGGAAATGAAGGAAATGGAATGGAAAAAGAAATTATCGCTATCTGTGATCAAATTGCCTATATTCCTATTACCACAATTGAATCATTAAATGTGGCTGTAGCGGGAAGTATCATGATGTATCACTTCCAAGGAGAATAGGTATGGATAAGATATTATTTTTTGATATTGACGGGACACTAGGACAACATGGTGTTATTACGGAATCGAATTTAAAAGTACTTCATTTATTAAAAGAAAAAGGATATAAAACATTTATTTGTACAGGAAGAGCACCATTTTATGCTAAACGTTTATTTGGTGATCTTGTAAGTGGAATTATTAGTTGTAATGGACGCTATATTCTTTATGAAGGAAAGAAGCTTTATAGCAAAGATTTTACCAAGGAACAATTAGATTATTATGTACATAAACTTGATCAAGGAAAACTAGGAGCGATGTTTGTTAGTGATGATCAAGCATTAAAATATCATTTAGATCAAAAACAAGAAGTTGATTTAGAAAAGGAATATGGGATTGAACATCTTGTTGATTCTTTAGAAGGAGATTTTTATACATTTGATATGTTTTATCAAAATCAAGAACACTATCAAACAATGGTTGAACTTTTTAAAGAAGATTTAATTATTAATGATCATGGTGGAACTGGTTCTTGTGATTGTTCAACAATAGAGTTTGACAAAGGCAGTGCGATTGCTTATTTATTAGATTATTTTCATATTGATAAAGATAATGCTTATGCTTTTGGTGATGGTTATAATGATCAAGCAATGTTTAGAGAAGTAGGTCATGGTATTGCCATGGGCAATGCCGTCGATGTTTTAAAAGAAAAGGCAACCTATATTACGGATAATTTTGATCAAGAGGGTATTTTAAAAGCACTTTATCATGAAAAAGTGCTTGATGAAAAAGATAATTATTAATTAATAAATCCAGAAGAAGATATACTGAACCGACTTTGTTGGACAAAAAATAATTAACTTAATGATAAGGCTTG
>JAUNWT010000002.1 GCA_030540195.1 Bacillota bacterium
GGACTAAGCACCAAAGTGCTTTTTTTCTTGTGTCCGTTTTACAGGGTCCATTTTATTCATTTAAACAACACTTTTTTATTAATCAATTGCATTTGCTGCATTATATGCACTTCTAATGGCACTTGCAATATCAGCTGTTCTTTCACCAGAACAATCACCAATATAAGCAAATGGAATATGAATATTTTCTTCCACAAAAATATTTTTCTTTGAACCTAAAGCATTAATAATTGTATCTGCTTTAATTTCTTTATCTTCTGTATAAACAATATTATTTTCAATATGATCTACTTTTGTATTAACATATTGTTTAACACCATGACTTTCAAAATCTTTCATCATTAATGGTAAAACTGTTGTTGATTCACCTGCAGCAATTTTATCCATCATTTCTACAATTGTCACTTTATGACCTTTGTTTGCAAGATATTCTGCTGTTTCCGCACCTACAAGACCACCACCGATAACAACACAATCACCTTGAACTTCTTGACCATTTAAAACATCCCAACTTGAAACAATGTGACTCTCTTTATGAGGAATAGGCATTTCCATATTATGTGCTCCAATGGCTAGAAGAGCATAATCATAACCATTGATATCCTTTACTTCTTCATTTAAATGAAGATCCACATTTAATGTAGGTAAGATTTTTTCATAATATTCTACACTTCTTAAAATCTCATTTTTGCGTGGTGGTACAGAAGCAATATTGATTTGTCCACCTAATTTATTTTCTTTTTCAAATAAAGTAACATGATGTCCTTTAATAGCTGCCACTCTTGCTGCTTCTAACCCGGCAATTCCGCCACCAATAACAACAACATTTTTAGGATTAGCTGTCTTTTTAATTGACATTGTTGCTTCATTACCATTTTCCGCATTTAAAACACAAGAAATATATTTTCTATTTTGAATGGCATCCACACACCCTTTATTACAGTTTAAACATTCACGAATACATTCTCCTCTTTGTACTTTTAAAGCAATATCAGGATCTGTAAGTAAAGAACGTCCATAACCAATAATATCCGCATCGCCATCATTTAAGATTTTTTCTCCAGCTTCAACACTCACAACTCTTCCTACTGTTGCTACAGGAATCGAAACAGCATCTTTTACTTTTCTTGCAACAGGTAATGTCCAATTATAAGGAACATCTCCCATAGGTGGAATGGTATCTCCCATATTTCCTGTATGATTTGCTTGAGCTACTTGAATCATATCAACACCTGCTTCTTCAAGTTTTTTAGCAAAAGCAATTCCTTCTTCTTCCTTTAAACCACCTTTACCTCTAAAAGTACCATCTTCATTTTTAGTAACAATTGGTAGTTTATATTCTATTGTAAGTTCAGGAGCCGCTTCTTTAATTGCTTGAACAACTTCTAAAGCATAACGAATACGATTTTCAAAACATCCACCATATTCATCTTCGCGGTGATTTAAGATTTCTGAACAAAGTGATCCTAAAAGACGATCTCCGTGTACTTCGATGGCATCAATTCCCGCAAGCATTGCTTTATGCGCACAACTTGCGATACTTTCTTTGATTTGATTAAGTTGTTCATGACTTGCTTCACTTACAAAATGTTGCATATCATGATGAAGTTTCGCATAGGCATCTTTTGTAATCTTTTGCGCAAGTTCTGTTTGTTTTAAAGCTTCTTCTTCATTACCTTGTTCTTTTGCCTTAGCCGCTTTTTGACGAGCCATTCCTGCTTCCATAATCATTTTTCCAACACCAGGAACATCATATTCTGGATGGAAAATTTGTAAAGCCACTTTACAATCATATTGATGTAAGGTATCCGCTAATTGTTTAAAAGCAGGAATTTGTTCATCACTATAAAGTTTTGGAGTTGGTGAAGCTGTACGAACAGGAGCCACATCACCAATAACAACATAAGAAGTGCCACCTTTAGCTATTCTTTCATAAAAGCTTAAACTTCTTTGTCCAATTGAACCATCTCTTTCTTCATATCCTGTTGTAAGAGGTGGAAACATAATTCTGTTTTTTAATGTCATTTTTCCAACTTGGATTGGTTCTAATAGTTTCATATTATATCTCCTTTGTTATTTGATATGCTTGGCTGATGGCATCTTTAAGTGTTCCTACTTTTTGACAATCACCAATTAAATGAGCATTTTCAATTGGTGAAGAAATTGGTTGATAACCCACTGCAAACACTAAAGTATCCACATCATCTAAAACATATTCTTGATTATTTTTTTCATATTTAATGGTTGTTTCATCAACATAGGTAATCTTAGAATTAAGCTCAATCATAACTCCTTTTTCCATCATACGCCTTGTAAGTAAACTCTTGGTTGCTCCTGATTCACCTGTCATTAAACCATTTGTCATTTCAATTAAAGTAATATCTCTATTTGTAGGGAATAAATCATTAATTAATGGAGCTAAATAATCAGCTGTTTCACAACCAACAGAACCTCCACCAATAATCACAATTTTTCTACCTGGGAATTTTTTACCTGATAAAATATCATCCGCTGTCATTGTTTGTTTAAATACTTTATAAGCTTCAATTTCTTTTGGTGTGGCACCAACGGTTGTAATGATTTCATAATCTTTAAATTCTGTTTCAATCATTTCTTTTGTAACCATTGTATTGTAGCGAACATCCACACCTTTTAATTGATTTTTCATATATTTTACAACTTTTGTAATTTCTTGTTTACCAATAGGTACACAAGCAATGAGTAATTGTCCACCTAAACGATCAGTCTTTTCACATAAAACAACTTCATGTCCTCTTTTTTTAGCAACGTAAGCTGCTTCCATACCTGCTGGTCCACCACCAATAACAAGAACTTTTTTCTTAACAGGTGCTTCTTCAATTTCTTCTTTTTCTACGGCAGGATTTACTGTACAGCTGATTGGTTTTCCAAACATGATTCCTGTAAGACATCTTCCACAACCAATACATGGACGAATATCATCAATACGTCCTTCTTTAGCTTTATTCGCAAATTCACTATCGCATAAGTTAGGACGACCAATCATACAAATATCAGTTTTACCATTAGCAATCAATTCATCTGCCACCCATGGTTCATTAATACGAGAAACAGTGGCTACTGGAATCGAAACATGTTTTTTAATTTCTTCACTGGCATGCATATGTGGTGCTGGGGCTGTCCCACTTGCAGGCATCGAGCTTCCTCTTTTAATGGTATTTCCACCTGAAACATGGATAAAGTCAACCGTTGCTTTTTCTAATTGCTTAGAAACATAGATCATATCATTAAGTGTTAAACCACCATCACTGTATTCATCTCCTGAAATACGGACATCAATGATAAAGTCTCTACCACATTGTTTTCTTACTTCTTCAATAACTTCTAAAGTAAGACGTAATCTTCCATGAATATCACCACCATATTCATCAGTTCTTTTATTATAAAGTGGTGTTAAAAAACCACCAAGTAAACCATGAGCGTGAGCTGCTTGGATTTCCACACCATCTCCACCAGCTTTTTTAAAGCGTAAAGCTGCTTCACCAAATTGTTTAACAATCACTTTTAATTCTTCTTTTGTAACTTCTCTTGGTGCACTTTTAGCATAATAAGGTCCTACATTTGATGGCGCTATTAATTGTGGTGTTCCTGGAATTGGAAAAGCCATATAAGCAGGATGAAATAATTGTGATAAGATTTTTGTATCATATTGATGAACTGCATCCACTAATTTTTTCCATCCTGGGATATAAGAATCATCATAGATTGACATATCTCCTGGTAAATAAGTATAGGTTGGTTCTACGGTTGTTACTTCCGTCACAATTAAACCAACGCCTCCTTTTGCACGTGCTTCATAGTGTTTTACTAAAGCATCTGTAACGTATCCTTTATCAGCAAGATTGGTTGATAAAGGAGGCATAAAGATACGGTTTTTTATTGTTGTGTTTCCTATTTGAATAGGAGTAAATAAATGTTGATATTGATTATTCATAACGTTTTCTCCTTCATGTTTATTTTATCACAAGGAGAAAATGAAAACGTTGTCATTTAATGATAGTTACACCCATTTTTTGTCCTACAAAAATAAAAACAAGGACAAATTAATGCCCTTGTCAGCAACTATTCTTTTATTTTTATCATTAATTCATTCTTTTCTTGTTTCAAAGAAGCATGATCTATTTGTTTATAATGATAGAGGTTTTCCCCATTTTCTTTAGTAATTTCAAGATTTTCATCTTGATAGATTCTCTTTTCATTAATAAGATGTTGAATCAATTCAATTTGTTTTTGATCTAAAGACATTCTTTGTTCACGCTGTTCTTTATTATATTTCAAGTTCTTTTGAAATTGTTTTCGATAGACACTTGGCGTAATTCCATACAATTCTTTAAATGCTTGACTATAGGCTTTAGAACTTGCCATGCCACAATGAAAAGCAATTTCATCAATCGAATCCTTTCCCGCAAGAAGTGCTTCTAATGAGTGACGTATTCTTACCATTGCTAGATACTTTACAAAACTGACTCCGGTATATCTTTTAAACAAACGTGAAGCATAAGAATTACTAAAAGATAAATTCTTAGCAATATCTTCTAAATGAATATCTTTTTGATAATTTTGATCAATGAAAAGAATGGCTTTCATATAATTTTCATGATTTTTAGAAGTTAAAGGAAGCTGTTCTATTGAATACTCTTTATTTTCACTAATGATATAAATCAAGTGAGAAATCACTTTATTTAATAAATAAACATTATCCTTCTTTTGAATAAAATGAAGTAATAAAATACCTAATTGTTGTTGAATTTGTAGTAGCAACTTTTCATTTTGATTTTTACGACAAACACACGATTTAAAACTTTGATCAATATCTCCTACCATATAATGAGGCAAATATGAAAAATCAATATGTAATGTTAAAATAATACTTTCAGGTTCATTCATTTTAAGCATGTGAATATCATAAGGGGCAATTAAAACAAGTTCATGTTCTTTAATAAGCGTTGACATACTTTCCGTAATAACTTCATAACTGCCTTTTAAAACATAAGAGATTTCTAAACTTGATTGTCTTGAAAAAGCTAAACGATCAAATTGGTTAATACTTAAACTTAGAGGATAACCAAATTTTTGTCCTGAAAAGTCATAATAATAATTCATATTTTGCATATTTATCATCCCATTTCTTCTTTTATCTTACCATGAAAAAAAGCCTCGTTAAAGGCTTATGGCAATGGTTTATCACTTGCAAGATAGAGATCATACCACTCTTGGCGTGTAAGTTGTATTTTACAAGCTTCACTGATTTCTTTTAAATGAATAGGTGATGTCGTTCCAACAATCGGTTGCATCTTTGCTGGATGTCTTAAAAGCCAAGCAATCGCAATCGCTGGTTTTGTCACGTGATATTTGTTGGCAAGCTCTTGCATCACATCATTTAATTTTTGATAGTCTGGATGATCAATAAAAGTTCCTTCTGCCCAAGAAGCTTGAATTGAACTCCATGGTTGAATTGTAATATCATTTAAACGACAATAATCTAAAACACCACCATCTTTATCTTGAGCAAATGCTTCCTTCATATTCATATTTAATCCTGAATCAATCATCACTGAATGAACAATCGATAATTGAAGTTGATTAATAATCAAAGGATATTTTGAATATTTCTTTAATAATTCAATTTGTAGTGGGGTATGGTTAGAAACCCCAAAATATTTTACTTTTCCTGCTTGATAAAGTTCATCAAACGCTTCAGTAACTTCTTGAGGATCACATAAAGCATCAGGACGATGAAGTAATAAAATTTCAACATGATCCGTATTTAATCTTTTTAATGAATCATTGACACATTGAAGAATATGTTCTTTTGAAAAATCATATCTTTTTCCTGGCACAATGCCACATTTTGTTTGAAGAATCATCTTTGCGCGATATTCTGGGTGTCTTTTTAAAACTTCACCAAATACTTCTTCTGATTTTCCTCCACCATAAATATCAGCATGATCAAAGAAATTAATTCCTAAATCTAATGCTGTTTTTACAAGTTCTTCGACTTCTTCTACACTTTTATCACTAATTCTCATACATCCTAAAGCAATTTGAGAAACGATCAAATCACTTTGTGGTAATTTATAATATTCCATCTTTTTTCTCCTATAATTTCAATAAATTTAAGCCAATTTCTTCATCAAAGTAACGATCCACTTTACCATTAATGATTTGAATAACCATTTCACATGTTGCAGAAACAATAGCTTTATTTAAATGTCCACCAAACACTTGTCCTTGATCATTTCCCGCCGATAAATGCATATGACTGTAATATTCATCGTTCATCGTATTGATTGTTCCTGTTAAAGAAACAATTTCAAAATCACCTTTAAATTCATTGGCATAATATTTCTTTTCTTTCGTTTTAAAAACACCTACCGTAAATTCGTTGATGGCACCAAGAGCTGAAATGCTGGCGAGTTTAATATTTTCTTTTAAAGCAATATTTTTAACTTGTTCAACAATATCTTCTCCTTTGTCCATTCTAGCAATAATTGTTTGTTCAAATCTTTGATATTTCATTTTGTCCTCCTTATCTATCTTTAATTAACACGATATTTCCATCTACCTGATAGAAAACGTGTTGAAAGCAATAAACATCTCGATACATTATCTAAAACCATCATGATCCATACACTTTCAAGTCCAAGTGAAAAGATATTGATCATCAACATAGAACCAAAAATACGAATTCCCCACATTGTCATTAAAGAAAAGACAAAAGGTGCTTTGGTATCTCCCATTCCATTAAATGTTCCTTCTAAAATAATTAAGATACCATAAATCGGTTCACTTACTGAAACGATACGTAAAACTCTTGTTCCTAAAGCTATAACTCTAAGATCAGGGGTAAATAAAGCCATTAAGTGGCCCGCAAATACAAATAATAAAATCCCTGCCATCAACATAATACTTAAAGTAATACAACAAGTAAGATAAGTCATACGTTTGACTTTCGCTTCATCTTTTTCGCCAACAGCATTTCCTACAAGGGTACTTGCAGACGATTGGAAACCATAACCTGGTGCATAAAAAGCTTGTTCAGCTTGAATGGCAATAGTATGTGTCGCAAAAGGCACAACGCCTAGTTTTGCAATTAAGGATGCAAAAGTAACATGTCCTAAACAAATGACACTTCTTTCCATCACAACAGGTGTCGCAATCTTTAAACATTCTAAACATAAAGGTTTATGAAAATGAAATCCTGTATGTTTAAAATCAAAAATTTGATTTTTATAATAATGTCTAAAAATCATAATGCCTCCTGCAATATAAGAAATCGCCGAGGCAATGGCTGCACCTGAAACTGAAAGTCCGGCTCCATAAACCGTTATGCCAAACATCTTTCTTGTGGGATAAATCAAAATAAAGTTTAAAACAATATTAATTAAGTTCATATAAACATTGATCATCATCGGTGTTTTCATATCTTTAACCGCACGAAGTGTCGATGATAAAACAATAACCATTGTCCTAAAAATAAAAGGTGAAGAAACAATAAAGAAGTAGATAGATGCATCTTTTCTTATTTCCTTTGCGCCATTTAACCATCCTGGTAAAAATGGTGCAATGATAATACTTATAATTGATGTTAATAAACCGACAACCAAGGAAATAAAAAGGGCTTGTTGTCCTGTCATTTGTACCTTTTTATGATCTTTTGCCCCATCAGCTTGAGCACATACCGCTAAGACCCCAACCCCAAAAGCGACTGAAATACTTCCTAGAAGCCACGTAACTGATGATGTTAAACCAACTGCAGCTGAAGCAGTTGCTCCCATGGCACCGACCATAGCTGTATCTACATACGTAACAATCGTATTCATTGCTTCTTGAATAATTGCTGGCCAAGCAAGATGACATATTCTTTTAATATCTGTTTTATACTTCATTCTCTCACCCTTCCATTAAGCCTATTATACAACAAAAAAAGGAATAAACAATGTTATTCCTATGCTGCTTGATATAAACGTGTTCTCTTAACATCAAGATATTTCCAATATTTTCTTTCCCGACCGCCTACAGCTATTACTAATTGATCACTATAGCCAAATTCTCTGGCAATCGTTCCTTTTTTCACTTTCGAAATGTGTGTTAATTTACCATCAAGTATTGCATATTTCATAATAGCTACCCCCTTTATCTACTTCTATTATACTTATTTAAGGATAAGCTATTCTTGTTTATATCTATTTAAACACCTATTTTTTGTATTTAAAAAGGAGATTTGAAATCTCCTTTTCTATTTATACTAGAAATCTACTTCAGTATCATAGTAGCATGCTTTTAATAAAGCAACCATTTCATCATGGTTTGGAATACGTGGGTTTGATCCAGTACATGCATCAGCAATAGCGTTGTCTGCGATTTCATCAACACGTGCTAAGAAGATATCTTCTGGAACAAATCCAGTTTCAGCTGGCATACCATCTGCACCATATTTATTAATTCCATGAGGAATATTTAATTCATCATTCATTCCTCTTAAATATTTAATTAATAATGCAACTTTTTCATCATCATTAGCTCCACCTAAATGCATGTAATCAGCGATGACACCATAACGTTTTTTAGCTGTTGGATCTTTCGCATTGAAAGCAATAACTTTTGGTAAGTACATTGCATTAGCTGCACCATGGATAATATGTCCACCTTGATCAACGAAAGCAGCTCCTGTTTTATGAGCCATTGAGTGAACAATACCTAATAAAGCGTTAGAGAATGATTGACCTGCTAAACATTGTGCATCATGCATTGTATCTCTTGCAGCCATATCTCCATTATATGATTTTACCAAATTAGCTTGGATCAATTCAATTGCATGAATTGCAAGTGGATCAGTATAGTTACAGTTTGCAGTAGAAACATAAGCTTCAATAGCATGAGTCATTGCATCCATACCAGTATGAGCAACTAATTTAACTGGCATTGTTTCAGCTAAATCAGGATCAACGATAGCAACATCTGGTGTAATTTCAAAGTCAGCGATAGGATATTTAATTCCTTTATTATAGTCTGTAATAATTGAGAAAGCAGTAACTTCTGTAGCTGTACCACTTGTAGATGGAATTGCACAGAAATGAGCTTTTTTACGTAATTTTGGAATACCAAATACTTTGCACATATCTTCAAATGTGATATCAGGATATTCATATTTAATCCACATAGCTTTAGCCGCATCAATTGGTGAACCTCCACCCATAGCTACGATCCAATCTGGATTAAATTCTTCCATAACAGCTGCCCCTTTCATAACAGTTTCAACTGATGGATCTGGTTCAATACCTTCAAATAATTTAACTTCCATTCCAGCTTCTTGTAAATAGTTAACAGCACGATCTAAGAAACCATTACGTTTCATTGATCCTCCACCAACACATACAATTGCTTTTTTTCCTTCTAAAGTTTTTAGAGCTTCTAATGCTCCTTTTCCATGATATAAATCTCTAGGTAATGTAAATCTTTGCATAACTTATTCTCCTCTTTTCCTATAACTAATGATAGCACTTACATTCCTTTTTGGTTAGATACTAAAAAGGCATAGGGATATGCCTTTTTTTATATATCAAGTTATTTTTTTCACATTACATGTGCATTTTTTCACTTTACTTGTTCGATTACTTTTTTTAAACATTTAATAAAATTTTGATCTTCTTTCGATAAAACATAACCTTTACGATAAATCAAATAATCAACATAAGGTGTTTTTTGATCTTTACATTCTTTTAAAATAAAATGATTTTGTTTTAAAAGCTTTTTAGGAATAGGAGCTACCCACATATAAGTTTCAGGAATTTCATTTAAAAGTTCAAATTGAATTCCTCTTTCATAAATATTCATTTGTTTATGATGTTCTTGTTTTCCCTCTTCAATATGTATATCTCCATGTTTTAATTCAATTTGTTTCTTTAAATCTTTGATACTTATTTCTTGATCTTTTAGCGGATTATCTTTTGAAATAAGTATTTGATAATCAAATGAAAATAGTTTTTCATAAGTTAATTCTTTTAAATTTAAAATATTAAAATAATAATCTTGATCTCTTATTGGAAAACGCACAATCCCTAAATTATTTTCCCCATCATAAACATTTTGAATTGTATCAATTGAATTTGTTTCTCGATAATTTAAATTCAATTCTTTTTTCATATTATTATCCATCTTTAAATATTCAATAAAAGCTTCTGATATATAACTTGAACGTGGTACACAAATATCTAAATTAAGCTTATGGGGATCATCTTGATACATATTTTTTAAATATTCTACTTCTTGAACAATCTTTTTAGCTTGCATGAGGAATTCTTTTCCTTTTGTGGTAGGAACAACACCTTTATTATGTCTTTCAAAGATTTTAATATTGGCTTCTTCTTCGATTTCTTTAATTATTTTTGACAAACGAGGTTGATTGACATATAAATGTTGTGCTGCTTTGGAAATTGATTCACATTTTTCAACTTCTATCAAATATTTTAAATGTAAAAAATTCATTTTATAGCTCCTTAAATATAATATAACTATTATATCATCTCTATAAAAAAATTCTATGCAAAACATAGAATTTATAAATAAGTTTCTTTAATATAGTCAATTGTTTCTTCTAAATTACTTTTAGATAAATGAACCAACATATCTTTGATCATGGCATCTGTTTCTTCATGAATCACATAATAACCATGGGTTTTATTATAATAATCTAAAGGAGCAGAAACATCAAAGTCCTTACCACGATAAACAAGTGTTGCCGCAACACGATCACAAAACATTTCTACGACATATTTTGTCGGCATTTTAGCCGGAACAACTCCTTGTCTTGAAAAATCGACCCAATATTCCCAATGATGTTTATTTCTTCCTTTATGATGAAGCCAAGCAGAAGAATAACCTATTGTTTCTCTTTCAATAGAATTAGGAGAACGTGTTCCTACCCAATATTTGGCTCCTGTTTTAAGTTCAGTTGGTGAATACTTTGATAAATCATGCAGTATTCCTTGTTTATAAAGTCCACATTTGAAACAAAGCATTGTTACATAATATTTATGTTTATTAATTGTTTTTAAATGATTAATCAGTTTCACTTAAATCACCTTCTTGATATCTTGTCGCAAATATATCTTCATCACTTTCAGTTTCTACGATATCTCCCAGTTCAGGAAGTTCATCTAAAGAAGCCAATGAAAAAGCATCCATAAATTCATCCGTTACCCCATATAAAATAGGAAGTCCGGGGCTTTCTTCTCTTCCCACTTCTTTAATAAGGGCTTTAGCGAGAAGCTTACGAATCATCGCATCACAACCTACCCCACGAATATCTTCTACTTTTGAACGGGTAATCGGTTGATTATAAGCAATAATAGCCAATGTTTCTAAAGCTGCTTGAGAAAGTTTTGCTTTGGATTGTTCTACCATTTTTTGATAGTAAGGGAAATAGTCTGGATTCGTCGCAAATTTATATTTTCCACCAAAATCGACGACTTGAATTCCATTAAAGCCTCTATGTTCATATTTTTCAACAAATTCATCCATCAATTCCGTTGCTTTCTTCTTAGAAACTTCTAATACAACTGAGATTTCTTTAATATCGAGCCCTTCATCTCCTCGAATATAAAGCATACCTTCTATGATATGATCATAATTTTCCATTAAGCTTTTCCCTCCACATATATTTCATCAAATAAACCATCTTGACTAATTTCTACTTCTTTATCTTTCGCTAAAACTAAGATTGATAAAAATGTCACAATAAAGTAATAACGATCTCCTCTTTCAAATAAATCTTCGAGTTTTACTTTTTTATTTACTCTTACTTTAAAGAATTTTCTAATTTCATCACTTCTTTGTTCAATAGAAATATCTTTTTTAGAAATATGGGTATCAAGAGGTTTTGATAAAGCTTTTCTTTGAAACATCTTTTGCATAGCTTTCATTAAATCATAAACTTCTAAATCTTGAGGAATCATAGTTGAAGTATCCATAACATATTGTTCCATATTATCTGCTGGTTTAATGATCACTTCTTGACGTTTTTCATATTTTTCTTGAATTTCATCAAGAACATCTTTATAACGTTTATATTCAATTAATCTTTTAATTAATACTTCTCGAGGATCTTCTTGATATTCATCATCAATTTGTACCTTTTCTTTAGGTAAAAGCATTTTACTTTTCATTTCAATCAGTTGTGCTGCCATAACTAAATATTCTGACATGATTTCAAGCTGTGATGATTCCATCATATGTATATATTGTAGATATTGATCTGTGATGACAGAAAGTTCAAGAGTTTGTAGATCCATTTCTTTTTCTTTAATTAAATGAAGTAATAAATCTAATGGTCCTTGAAAATCCTCTAAGATAACTTGATATTCCATATTTCCACCTCTGATTGGTATTATAACATAAAAAAATATTTTTTATTTATTATCTTCGTTATTTCCTATATAATACGCGTGAAAGGGGTTATAAAATGTTTTCATTATTATCTATTATTTTAGCTTTTTTTGCGGGAATTTTAGGAGCACTGATTGGTGGAACACAAACCTTTATTTGTACAGGGTTTGTCGGCCTTCTTATATTTTTATTAGAACATGTTGGTGTTGATACAACATTTTTAAATGAAGCTTTATCAAATAATTTATTTTTACCATGTATTATCTTTAATGCGGCTGGTCTTGCGACAGCCTATGCTGGAACAAAACATAACATAAGAGGTGTTGAAACCTCAAGATCACTTGCTTTTACCAATGATCCCATGGTTTTACTGGTAGGAGCTATTGGTGGCGTTTTGGGTTATTTGATTTTTGCCTTTGAAAATTATTTTTCATTTCCAGTAGATACAGGAGCTGTTTCGGTTATTCTTGTAGGAGTTTTAGGAAGAATCTTATTTAATCAAGAAGATACATATAATAAAAAGAATTTAGATTTCTTAAAAAAGGCATCCACTTCATTTTGGTTATTTCAATTTCTCATTGGTTTAGCTGTTTCTACTGTTATGGCCTATTTTGCGAAAGAAACAGGACTTTATACAATTGGTTTTTCTATTAGTGCCTTAACATTTATTTTTGCTTTAAGTGATCCTGCTTTTCCGGCAACACATCATACAACACTTGTTGTTGGTTATGCCATGGCACAAACAGGAAATGTTGTGATTGCAATTGTTTTTGGAATTATCGCTCATTTTATTGGTTTAATTTTTGGCATGGTGCTCAACACAGATTGTGGAACACATATCGATCCACCAGCTGTTGCGATTGCTACATGTAGTTTTATTTTATTTACATTATTTTAAGCAGAAGGTAACTTCTGTTTTTTATTTAATAAAAATGTATAAATCGTACATATATTTTAAAAGATTTATGTACGATTTATACACTACTTCTTCGGTTCTCTAATAATGAATTGAAGTAAATCTTTTCCATTAAAAGGAATCAACGGATAAAGATAAGAAAAACCAAAAGGTTTTAATGATATTAAATACATATATAAAATAACTTGATATGCAATAAAGCCTAACCAGCCAAATAATCCTGAAAATAGAATCATAAAGATTTTTACATATTTATTCGTTAATGAGAGTTCATAATTAGGAGTTGCAAAACCACAAACATTGCCAATAGATACAAATAATAAAATTTCTCCTGAAAAGAAACCAAGTTCAATCGCAAATTCTCCTAATAAAATAGCAGCAATCATCCCCATCGTATTTGAAATAGAATCAGGTGTATGAATGGTTGCAATTCTTAAAAGTTCTACGGCCAGTTCAACTAAAACAATAGAAAAGAGAGTTTTAAAACTGACACTTCCTTGACTTTTAATCAACATCCATAAGGGTACTAGATAAATCGAAAGAAAAACTGCACTAAAACGAATTAAACGAATAAAGGTTCCAATAATAGGTGTTTGACGATGTTCTTCTACGTGTTCTAAGATTTCAAATAAAGTTGTTGGTAACATCATGACCGAACTTGAAGTATCACAAATGATAGCAAGATAACCATGATGAATATGTGTTGAGACAACATCTGGTCGTTCACTATATCTTACAAGGGGAAAAGGATTATAGCCTTGATCAAAGATCAGTTCTTCTAAAGCACGATCTGTCATAATCAAATCTTCGTTCTTTATTTCTTTTAATCTTTCTTTAATGCTTTTTAACATTGTTTTATCTATTTTACTTTGTAGATAACATAAACAAATATCTAATTTATTCGTTTTTCCTACGGTTACCTTTTCCATCACTAAATCTAAAGTGCGTATTCTTCGACGAATCAGTCCCGCACAGTTTAAAAGATTTTCATTAAAACCATCTTTACTTCCTCTGACTGATTTTTCTGTATCAGGTTCATCAATAGAACGTGAAGGAAAATGACGGGTATCTAAAACATAAACTTTTTGTTTTTCTAAATCTTTAACAATGGCACAACCTGTAAGCATGGCATATTCATATTTATTTGAATTTATTTCTTCTTGGACATCGCCATTATTTAAGCAATCTTTTAATGTTTTTCCTTTGGCATTGGTAATTCCTTCAACTAAATAAGCAATTAATTCATCAGAGCATAGACTTGAAACATAATTGATTTCTATTTTTCGATTATGAAAATCAAGAACTCTGACATTGATATCAAATGAATTATTATTCATGATTTTGGTTTAAAAAAGATTGCGACTAAAAAAGCAAATAAGATAGCTGAAGCAATACCGGCTGCCGTTAAATCAAACATTCCCATAGCAAGTCCAAAAACACCATATTCTTTTGTCATTGCCATAGCGCCATGCATTAACGAATGTCCAAAACTCGTAATTGGAAGCATCGCTCCGGCATGAAAGATTTTGATTAAGCGATCATAAATATGAAATAAATCTAAAAGTGCGCCAATAACCACAAAACTACAGGTAATATGTCCTGGGGTTAATTTGGTATATTCATAAATCAATTGAGCAACAACACAAACAAAACCACAAAAAAGAAAAGATAATAGATAATTCATGCAACTACCTCCAATACATATCCATGACAAACACAAGGAATAGATAGTTTTTGATTTGTCATTACCGGATTTAATAAAGCACCTGTTGCTAGTATAAGCACACGTTTATATTTTCCTTGAAGCATCATTTTATAAATATAGCCAAAGCTAACAAGCCCATTACAAACAGGACCACTTCCACCTTGATAAACATTTTGAGTGACATCATATAAAAGGCAGCCACAATCGTCATATTCATTATATTTTTGCTTTTCTTCTTTCAATAAATCTTTCATAATTGTTTTACCATAACGAGATAAATCTCCCGTTAAAATAAGATCATAATAAGTTCCATCTCTTTTTAAATCTTTCATATGTTGTAAATACGTATCTAAGGCAGCTGGTGCCATCGCACGTCCCATGTCATTAGCGTCATATTGATCATAGTCGATTACTTTACCTAAAGTAATGGATTCAATTCGAATTGAACTTGGTTTATTTGATAAATAAACTGCTACACTTCCTGTAGCTGTAAAAGTCATGGTTTCTTTTCTTTGAATTCCATATTCTAATGGATATCGGAATTGTCGTTCTGCTGTGGCATTATGAGAAACCGTACAAGCAATCGCTTTATGAATACTATGATTTTCAATCATAATAGAAGCATTTGCAAGGGCAAGACCAATAGTGCTACAAGCACTATATAATCCAATAAAAGGACGATGTAAATGATTTGCATAATAGTAACAAGCCGTTAATTGATTATTTAAATCTCCGCCAAAATAAAAATCAATTTCTTCTTTTTTTACTTTTCCATTTTTTAAACAAATTAAAAGTGCATCTTTCAACATTTCAATTTCTGCTTGTTCATAACTAACATTATGATGATAATGATCAGGATAATGTTTATCAAAATAATGTCCTAAAGGACCTTGATATTCCACAATTCCTGCCGTTGTTCCAACGCTTTGAATATAAACATTTTCAAAAACAAAACTACTACCAGAAATAAGTGATGACATATCGCAATCCTCCTACAATAAACGAAGCAACAATGCCAAAAGTAATGACCGCTCCTCCAAGCTTAAAAATATTTGCGCCAATTCCGGTAACCAGCCCTTCACTTCTTGCTTCTAGTGCACTTGAAGTCATCGCATTAGAAAAACCGGTAATAGGGATAAATGAACCTGCTCCGGCAAAATCACCTAAACGATCATAAATACCTAGACCTGTGAGTATTGCGGCAATTAATATTAGAGTAATCAACATAATAGGGGTTGCTTCTTTTTCGCTAAAAGAAAAGATTTCTTTGTAGAGATTTAAAAATAATTCTCCAATCATCCCAATAATCCCCCCAACCATAAAAGCATTAAATGTATGTTTTAACACTTGTTTTTGAGGTTTATTTTTTTCAGCAATTTCATTATATTTCTTTATATTCATAGATTTACCTCCACATTTTTAGGATAGACAAAAAATATGAATATAAACAAAAAAACAGATGTTTCCATCTGTTTAAAGTTCATTTGTAAGTGATTGGATATATTCTTTTAAAGGTTGATCGGCATTTGCGCCATGTTCTTTAATAATATTAACAATGGCACTACCAACAATAACACCATCTGCATATTTTTTAAATTCTTTGACTTGTTCTGGTTTATTGATACCAAAACCAATAGCAACTGGGGTATCTGTCACTTGATGAATATGATCTATGATTTCTTCAAGATTGTTTGCAAAAGAAGTATTCTCTCTTGTTCCAGTAACTCCCATCGAAGAAACTAAATAAATAAATCCTTTTGCATCTTTTGCAATCATTTCAACACGATCTTTGCTTGTTGGTGCAATCATAGAAATTAAAGTAACATCATAGCTATAACAAACATCTTTAACTTCTTGACTTTCTTCATAAGGTAAATCGGGAAGAATAACGCCATCAATACCTACTTCTTGACATTTTTTAAAGAATTTATCATAACCATAATGGAATACAACATTCAGATATGTCATAAAACAAAGTGGTATATCACTTTTTTCTCTTACCTTTTTAACCATTTCAAAAACATCATCTGTTGTGACTTTATTTTTTAAAGCACGTACATTAGCTTCTTGAATCGTTGGACCTTCAGCAATTGGATCAGAAAATGGAATACCAATTTCAATAAGACTAGCTCCTGCTTGTTCCATATCTAAAATATAATCAACTGTTTTATCTAATACTGGATCTCCTGCTGTTAAAAATCCAATAAAAGCTTTTTTATTTTCAAAGGCTTTATGTATTCTATTCATAGATTTCTTTCCCCCTATATCTCGCAATTGCGGCTACATCCTTATCTCCTCTACCTGAAAGACAGACAATTAAAATATCATCTTTTTTCATTGTTGGTGCAATTTTGATTGCATGCGCAATCGCATGGGCGCTTTCAATAGCACAAATGATTCCTTCAGTTCTTGCAATATATTCAAAAGCATCCACTGCTTCATCATCAGTAACTGGAACATATTGTGCTCTTTTTGTATCATGTAAATAAGCATGTTCAGGTCCAATACCTGGGTAATCTAAACCAGCTGAAATTGAATATACGGGAGCAATTTGTCCGTATTTATCTTGACAGAAATAAGATTTCATACCATGGAAAACACCTAATGATCCTGTCGCAATTGTTGCTGCTGTTAAAGCTGTATCGACTCCTTTACCAGCGGCTTCACAACCAATAAGTTTTACATCTTTATCATTAATGAAGTTATAGAACATTCCCATGGCATTACTTCCACCACCAACACAAGCCATAACAGCTGTTGGAAGTTTTCCTTCATATTCAAGAATTTGTTCTCTTGCTTCTTTAGAAATAACACTTTGGAAATCTCTTACCATCATTGGAAATGGATGAGGTCCCATAACAGAACCTAAAACATACATTGTATCATCTACACGTTTTGTCCATTCTCGCATTGCTTCATTGACTGCGTCTTTTAAAGTCATTGTTCCTGTAGTAACTGGATGTACTTTTGCACCTAATAGTTCCATACGATAAACATTTAAAGCTTGTCGATCTGTATCTTCTTTTCCCATAAAGATTTCACATTCAAGCCCAAGTAAAGCAGCTGCTGTTGCTGTTGCCACCCCATGTTGACCAGCACCCGTTTCCGCAATGATTCTTGTTTTTCCCATCTTTTTAGCCATCAAAGCTTGTCCTAAAACATTATTGATTTTATGAGAACCAGTATGGTTTAAATCTTCTCTTTTTAAATAGATTTTTGCTCCACCTAAATCTTCTGTCATCTTTTTAGCGTAATACAATAAAGATGGTCTTCCTGCATATTCTTTTAACAATGTATTAAGTTCATCATTAAAAGCTTGATCATTTTTATAAAATTCATAAGCCTCTTCAATTTTGTGAATTTCACTCATCAAAGTTTCAGGGATATACTGTCCCCCATGTATTCCATATCTACCCTTCATTTCTAACTCTCCTTACGATTTTCTTAATTTTTTCTTCATCTTTAACACCATCTGTTTCAACCCCACTTGAAACATCTAATGCATAAACATTCTTTTTTAAAGCTTCATCAATATTTAAAAGATTGATTCCTCCCGCTAAAAACACCGGCTTATCTACTTCCTTTAACATCGACCAGTCAAAACTTTCCCCTGTTCCTCCTGATCCATGATCATAAAGATAATAATCAACATCATAATGTTCATTAAAAGAATCCTCATTTTTAATTTGAATCGCTTTAATAATGGGAACATCTACTTTTTCTTTTAAAGATTGAATATATTTATGATCTTCTTGTCCATGAAGTTGAACAAGATTAATCACATGTTCCTTCACTAACTTTTCAACAAAAGAAATATCCTCATTTACAAAAACACCAACCACTTGAATTGAAGGTATTAAATATTTCTTTAAATCAACAGCTTGATCATACGTTAGTTTTCTTTTCTTCCCCGCAAAAACAAAACCAATATAATCCGGTTGATACTTATTGACATATTCAATATCTTCTCTTCTTTTTAAACCACAAATCTTAATCTTCTTCATCTAAGCCTTTTAAGACTTCTAATGTATGTCTTTTATCATGGCTTTTCATCATTGTTTCACCAATTAAGACACCATTAACATGATGTTTTTCTAATAATTCAATATCTTCTCTTGTTTTAATACCACTTTCAGAGATAAAGATCACATCATCATCAACCATATCTCTTAATTTTAATGTTGTATTTAAATCAACACTAAAATCTCTTAAATCTCTATTATTTACACCAATAATTTTAGCACCCACACGTAATGCTTTTTTAACTTGCATTGAACTATGTGTTTCCACAATTGCTGACATACCTAAATTATGTGCTAAATTGACACAACGCATTAATGTAATTTCATCTAAAACACCTGCAATTAATAAGATAGCATCTGCTCCTAAGATTTTAGCTTCATAAACCATATATTCATCTACAACAAAGTCTTTTCTTAAAACAGGAATCTTTACAATACGTTTGATTTCTCTTAAAAAATCATCATCCCCTTTAAAATAATCAGGTTCAGTCACAACTGAGATAGCATCAGCACCAATCATTTCATATTCTTTCGCAATGGCTTTAAAATCAAAAGTAGAAACAATTTGACCTTTTGATGGAGAATGTCTTTTTACTTCTAAAATATAAGACATTCCTTCTTTTTCTAAAGCTTTTTTGAAAGGAAAACTTTGATCAATAGGCATTGCAAATGCTTTTTCTTTTAATTCATAAATTGAATGACGTTTTTTGTTTGTTTCAACACGTTCCTTTGTACTTTCAACAATATCTTCTAAAATCATAATATACGCTCCTATTTGTTTGATTCTTTTATAAACTCTTCTAATTTATCCTTTGCCTTTCCACTATCAATGAGTTCAGCTGCTAAATCAATTCCTGCTTGTAAAGAATCAACCTTACCTCCAACATAAAGCCCAGCCCCTGCGTTCATTAGAACTGCCGTTCTTGGACCTCCTTGTTGTCCATTTAAAACATCTAGAGTAATTTGGGCATTTTCTTTTGGTGTTCCCCCAATAAGTTCTTCTTTTAAACATCTTTGTAAACCAAATTGTTCTGGAGAAATGGTATAGGTCTTAAATGTTCCTTCCTTGATTTCACATACATATGTTTCATCAGATGCAGAAATTTCATCTAATCCATCTTTACCATAAACCACCATTGCTCTTTTAACCCCTAAATTACTTAAAACTTGAGCAAGTGGTTCAACCAAAGATTCATCATAAACACCCATTACTTGATAAGTAGCTCCTGCTGGATTGGTAAGTGGTCCTAAAATATTAAAGACTGTACGAATACCTAATTCTTTTCTTACAGGTGCAACATATTTCATTGCTAAATGATAGTTTTGAGCAAATAAGAAACAAATATTAATATCATTTAATAATTGTTTACTTCTTTTTTCATTGATTGTAATATCAACACCTAAAGCTTCTAAACAATCTGCTGCTCCACTTTTTGAACTTGCTGCACGATTTCCATGCTTAGCAACTTTAACACCACCACTGGCAATCACTAATGAAGATGTTGTAGAAATATTGAAAGAGTTTGATCCATCTCCTCCAGTTCCTACAATTTCAAGAACATCTTGATCATTTAATAACTTCACACAATGTTCTCTCATTCCTTTAGCACTTGCTGTTATTTCATCAATGGTTTCACCTTTTAATGAAAGTGCTGTTAAATAAGCAGCCTTTTGAATATCAGAAGCTTGCCCATCCATGATTTCATTCATGCATTCATAAGCTTCTTGATATGTTAAATCTTCTTTTTTTGATAATTTAATAATTGCTTCCCTAATCATTTTGTATCTCCTTTAAAAAATTTTCAACTATTTTTTTACCATCTTTTGTTAAAATCGACTCTGGATGAAACTGTAAACCATAAATTGGATAGTTTTTATGACAAACTGCCATGATTTCTCCATCATCACTTTCCCCTATAATTTGTAAACTTTTCGGTAAATTTTCTTTTTTAGCAGCTAGACTGTGATATCTTGAAACTTTTGTTTTTTCCTCGATTCCTTTAAATAAAGGATTGCTTGTATCTACTTTAATAATGGAAGATTTACCATGCATGACACTTTTAGCATAGCCAACAACTCCTCCAAAAGCTTCAACAATGGCTTGATGTCCTAAACAAACTCCTAAAATTGGATATTTTGTATAATAGGTTTGAATAACCTCTTCTATAATTCCTGCTTCACTTGGTTTTCCAGGACCTGGTGAAATAATAATACAAGAAGGATTGATCTTCTCTATTTTTTCAACTGCAATTTCATCATTTCTTACAACTTTAATATCTTCATTGATAGAACCAATTAATTGATAGAGGTTATAAGCAAAACTATCATAATTATCAATAAGTAGAATCATAATCAATACCTCCATCTGCCATTTTAATTGCTTCTACAACCGCTCCTGCTTTATTTAAGCATTCTTGATATTCACTTTCTGGAACACTGTCATAAACAATACCTGCCCCACTGCAAATCGAAATTTCATTATTTCTTTTATAGGCTAAACGAATACCAATACAGAGATCCATATTTCCTGTAAAATCTAAATAACCAATAGCTCCACCATAAATACCTCTTTTATTTTGTTCCAATTGATTAATAATTTGACAAGCTCTTATTTTAGGCGCTCCTGATAAGGTTCCTGCTGGAAGTAATGAATCAATGGCATCTAAAGCATCATAGCCTTCTTTGATTTCACTACTTACCACACTCGCAATATGAATAACTTTTGAAAATTTCAAGATATCCATATAAGAAATAACCTTCACACTATTAAATTTAGAGATCTTTCCTAAATCATTTCTTCCTAAATCAACGAGCATATTATGTTCAGCTAATTCTTTTTCATCTTTTAATAATCCTTCTATTAATTGTTGATCTTCTTGATCATCTTTTCCTCTTTTTCTTGTTCCCGCAATTGGGAAAGTCGTTAACTTCTTTCCTTCGAGTTTAATAAGGGTTTCAGGAGAAGCTCCTGCCACTTCAATATTATCACTCGCAAAGTAGAACATATAAGGTGAAGGATTCGTTGTTCTTAATACACGATAGGTATCAAAGAGAGAGCCCGTTGCTCTTGCATATTGTCTATTTGATAAAACCACTTGGAAGATATCTCCTTCTTTAATATACTCAATGCCTTTTTCAACCATTTGACAATATTCTTCTTTAGAAAGAACCGGTTTAAAATCATCTAATAGTTTTAATGGTTGAACAAGTGTTTTAACATGTTTACGAACAATATATTCAAGTTCATCCAATTCTTTAATTCCATTTTTATAATTCTTTTGTAAGTGATCTGTTTTAATATTGACAATAAGAATCATTTTTTGTTTAAAGTGATCAAAACAAATGACTTTATCAAACAACATTAAATCAACATCATTAAAACCATTATCCTTTTGATTCTTAATAATTGAAGGTTCACTGTATTTAAAATAATCAAAACTAAAATAACCAACCAAACCTCCTGTAAAAGTAGGAAACCCTTCTAACTTTAAACTACGATTTTCATTTAAAACCTTTCTGATATATTCTTTAGGATGTTCTACCTTAAAGATTTTATCATTGACTTTCATCATCTTGTTATAACATGTAATTTCACTTTTAGGATCAAATCCAATAAAAGTATATCTCCCCCATTTACTTTTATCTTCATGACTTTCTAACATATAAACATGTTTAGAATACTGTTTTAGTTTCCTCATCAATTCAATGGGTGTAATCATATCACTATAGATTTCTTTTTTTATTGGCACTAAATCGTAATCATCTAGATTCATTTTCTCTAACATTTCTAATTCTGGATAATACATAAAACTCCCCCTTATAATTAAAAAAACCGTCTTGAAAGTTAAACTTTCAAGGACGGTTATATCCGCGGTGCCACCTTGATTCATGATTATAAAATCATGCCCTTAGCTAGATGCTATCACATCTACGACTACTTACGTAAGCCTAACGTCAAAGAATACTCAGCCAAAGCCTTTCCTTTTGCCCTCAGTGGTCCATTTAATAGCCTGCGTTCTGTTTGCTTCCACCATCCAAACTCTCTATAAGTGCACGATCTATTTTTATCTCCACTTCATCGGTTTTTACTTGTTTGTATTATAAAACTGTTTCAAAAACAAAGTCAACAAAGTTAAACAATGTTTTATTTTTTATACAATCTATTTTGCTTTATCGATTGCTTCAATAACGGCATTTCTAAAACCATTTTCTTCTAAAGCTTTGACCCCTTTAATAGTAATCCCCCCTGGTGAACAAACTTGATCTTTTAATAGTCCAGGATGAGCCTTCGTTTCTTGTACCATTTTGGCACTTCCTAAAACAGTTTGACTGGCAAGTTTATAAGCCAAATCACGAGGGAGACCATTTAAAACAGCTCCATCAGCTAGTGCTTCAATAAACATATAAACAAAAGCAGGTCCACAGCCACTTAAAGCACCCCCAGCGACCATTTGTTTATTATCAATGACATAAACTTCACCAATGCTTTCAAACATTTTTTTAGCAAAATCAAATTCTTCTTGAGTCAAGGTATTTTCTCTTTCAAAAAGTGTTACACCTTCAAAAACCTTAGCAGGTGTATTTGGCATAATTGTAAGATGATGTGTTCCAGGAATGAGTGCTTCATATTTTTCATGACTATACCCTGCCACAATCGAAATAATTGTTTTATCACCTAGTAGATCTTTTACTTTATCAAGAACACTTTCAATAACATTTGGTTTAACCCCCATTAAAACATAATCACTATGTTCTACCAAATCTCTTTCACTTGTACAAATATGAATCCCATAATCTTTTTCCATTTGTGTAAGTTTATCTTGGTTAATGTCAAAACCACAAACATCCTCTCCTTTGATAAACCCACTTTCAATTACACCTTGGCAAATTGTCCCTGCCATATTTCCTAATCCAATAAACCCTAATTTCATCTTTAAATCCCCCTTTTATAAAAAAGAGCTAACGATGTTAGCTCTAAATTCTTCTATTTTTAATAAATGCTGGTGGAAAACCATCATCATCGTCATCGTCATCATCAAATGAATCATAAGTTTGAGGTTCATCACCTAATGGTTTTGCGACAGAAGGTTGTACTGTAACTTCTTCTTTTTCTTCTTCAAATCCAGTTGCAATAACTGTAACGATGATTTCATCATCTAAGTTTTCATTAATAGCGATACCTAAATATGTGTTAATGTCATCCCCAACTTCTTGAGTAATTGTTTCAAGGGCAATATTTGCATCATATAATGAAATATTTGGTCCACCTGTAACATTGATAATGGCATCTTTAGCTCCAGCAACAGAGACTTCTAATAATGGTGAAGAGATAGCACGTTTTGCAGCTTCTTTTGCTTTATCATCACCAGAAGACATACCAATACCAATTAAAGCATTTCCTCTATTTTTCATAACCGCACAGATATCTGCAAAGTCAAGGTTGATAAATGCTGGAACAGCAATTAAGTCAGTAATTGTTTGAACACCTTGTCTTAAAACATTGTCAGCTTCTCTAAATGCTTCTTGCATTGGACGACCACCAATTAATTGTAATAAACGGTCATTTGAAACAACGATAATACTATCAACATTTGCACGTAATTCATCAATACCTTCAATGGCTTGCTTTTTACGTTTCATTCCTTCAAAAGTAAATGGTTTTGTAATAACTCCAACAGTTAACGCTCCAAGTTCACGGGCAATTTTTGCGAATACAGGCGCAGCACCTGTTCCAGTTCCACCACCCATACCAGCAGCGATGAAAACCATATCAGCTCCTTCTAAAGCTGTTCTAATATCTCCTTCAGATTCTAAAGCAGCTTTTTTACCCATTTCTGGATTACCACCTGCTCCTAAACCTTTTGTTAAATCTTTTCCTAAAACAATTTTATTTTCAACTGGTGAACGACGTAAAACTTGTACATCGGTATTAGCGACATAAAATTCTACTCCTCTTACACCTTCTTCAACCATTCGATTGACAGCGTTGTTTCCTCCACCACCAACACCAATGACTTTTATTTTTGCTACTTGTTCAAAATCTAATTCTTCGTTCATGATTTTCCCTCTCTTTTATTTATTCTTCTTCTCCAAAGAAAGTATCAAGTAATCTACTGAACCTTCCAGTTTTTTCCTTTGTATCTTTTGTTTTTGTTAAACCTTTAAATTTTACAGCCATTGTATTTGAAATATCTGGTAAAACAACAGACGTTTCATAAGCCCCTAAATATTTAGCACGGTCAGACATATAGAAAATCATACCTACTGCCGAAACAAATGCCATATCGCGGATCCCTATAATATCTGGTCGATAAACTCTTACAGGTCCTTCTAAAACTTTTCCTGCAACCTTATCTAACATTTCAAGTTCACCGCCACCACCAACGATCAAGGTTTCATAATGACCACCATCATCGATGATTTTTAGCTTTTCTTTAATTACATTTAAAACATCAACAGTTGCTTCTTCCAAAATATGCGCAAAATCTTTTTGTGTATAATCTTTTCGTCCATCAGGTAATTCTGTTGAATGAATAATATCTTCTTGCCCTATCGTATAATCCAATGAACCATATTTGATTTTATAAGCTTCTGCTTGATTCATTGAGATTTGCAAGTTTTGAGCAATCGCTCTTGTCAAGTTATATCCACCAACGGAACATACTGTTAAATATTTCAAATAACCATCTTTATAAAAAGAAATTGTTGAAGTTTTATATCCCATATCAATCAACACAGCACCTTCTTGAAGATAAACGGTATCAAATGCTTCTTTTGCACATGCAAATGCATTAACACAAATATCCATAACTTCTAAACCTGCTTTTTCTACAGCCATAATATATGGATAGAGTATATGTTTTTGTGAAGTAATAACAAGTGTATCTACAATTAAATTTCTTGATGATTCACCAATTGGTGGTTGATTACTGATTCCAAAATCACCATTAAATTTAACAGGAATAACACATACAACTTCTTCTTCAGAAGATCTTTTGAATTTTGTGGATAATTTTAATCCTCTCACAATATCATCTTTTGTTATTTTTGCTTCATGATTTAAAGAAACAGTACTATTACTTTGATAGAGTTTTGAACGAATTGTTGGAATCGTTAAACCGATTGCTTTAATTTCTCCTTCAAGAAATTCATTAGCTTCTTGGACAACCGCTTTAATATCATTTACCAATAAACGCTCATCTTCAATAATACCTTTTTTTACACCATGACTTGGGACTTTTTTTGAAAAAAGCACATGCAAATTAGAGTTCATAATTTCGCCAACAAGTAATTCAATTGTTGCACTACCTATATCTAACACTGCATAAACTTCATTCATGTCTATCTCCCCTTACTACATATATGCTAATAATATCATAAAAGCTACGATAATTAAAGGTTTTAGTTTCAATCACGTAGCTTTTTTCTTTGTTATTTAATTGTATACATACACATTTTTACCTAAAAAATCATAGTATTTATTCTCTGGATATTTTTGAATAACCAGATAATAATTTGTTGATGTCAGTTGACGAGCCATATCTTCAATTCGTACATAAAAGATTTTTCCATCATCTAATTCTAATTTACATTTCGTTTGATCTTTATCATTTGGTTCAAAAACAATACTCGAGATTTGATTTTTGATAACAGATGGCAATTGTTTATATTCTTTAATAAATTGTTTTAAATGTTTTTCATCAAAATTCATTGCTTGAGGATATCTTTGAACATAAGAAAGTTTTTCATGTTTTTCGTCTTTTTCCATGACACCATCTTCATCAACAAGGTAAAGAACATTATCGATATAACTATAAAGCATTGCATTATTTTCTTGGATTGTGATTTTCACATTTCCAAATAAATCTTTTTTTACAGTTGCTTTTTTCACAAAAAGCATTTGATTAATTTCTTTTTCTATTTGATTGCAATTCACTTTAAAGAAATACGTTTCTTTTGATTTAATTGAAATATTTTCAATAATACTTTCTTGATTTGTAAGATGACATCCACTTATTGAAATCTTTTTAACCTTGCTTGCACTTCCTGTCATAAAAACAATACAAGCAATAATTATTAAAACAACCAAAACAAAACATCGTCTTCTCTTTTGTTTCTTCTTTTTTATTTTCTTTTGCATGTTTTTAACTTGATTAATATCATGCTCATTGTACATATACGTTGCCATTTTATAACTCCCAGTTAATAAAACGCACTTCTGGTTTTAATAAAACACCTGATTTTTCTTGAACTGTTTTTTGTACATAAAAAATCAAATCATGAATATCTTTTGCTGAAGCATAACCATTATTAACAATAAAATTAGAATGCTTTGGTGATACTTGAGCACCCCCTATTTCATAGCCTCTAAGTCCTGCATCATCAATCAATTTCCAAGCAGCACTTCCATCCGGATTTCTAAAAACACTTCCGGCACTTGGCTTATTCCATGGTTGCGATGACATACGTCTTTCTTTTCTCTTATCTAATTTTTCATTGATTTCTTCAACACTTTTATTTTCTAATTCGAATGTTACTTCCAAAACGATCCATTTAGGATGATCTTGAATAATAGAATGTCTATAAGAAAATTCCATTTCTTCTTTAGTAAGAGTTACAACCTTTAAATTTTCATTCAATACTTTAACAGATTTTACAACTTCACTTAAACATGATTTATAGGCACCGGCATTCATAAAAATACCTCCACCGATATTTCCAGGAATACCTCCCATAAATTCAAAACCACTTAAGCCAACTTTGGCACAATCATATGCCAGTTTAATCATGGCAACTCCACTTTGTGCCACAACTTCACTACCATTAATTGAATATTGATTCATATTTTCTAATGAAATAATAATTCCTTCAAAACTTTTATCCGAGAATAATAAGTTAGATCCTCTACCAATAACAAAAAGTTGAATTCGATGTTTACGACAATATTTAATAACAGAAATAAGTCCTTCTACATCTTTTACTTTAATAAATAATCTTGCAGGACCTCCTACACGATACGTTGTGTGTTTATAAAGAGGTTCATCTTTTAAAATTGTTCCTACATTAAGTTCTAAAAGTTCTTGATAATATTTTTCAAATTTCATACTTATTTTCCTAACATATCCACAATCACTCGATACATATCTTCAAGAGCGTTGGGTTTTCCTAATTTTTGTGCATTTTCTTTTAAAACATTCAAACGGCTTTCATCATTAATAATCGCATCAATTGTAGAAATCAATTTTTCACCAGTTAAGTCCTTTTCTAAAATCATATCTGCTGCTTGATTATTAACAAGCTCTCTTGCATTATATTCTTGATGATTAGCCGAAACATAAGGGCTTGGAATTAAGATTGCTGGAACACCTAAAGCTGTTAATTCAGCAAGCGTACTTGCACCCGCACGGGAAACAATTAAATCTGTAATATGCATTAATGATGGCATATCATTTACATAAGGAACAATATGCACATTTTCATTTTCATATGCTTTCATAGATTCATAATAAGGTTTTCCTGATACATAAACTACTTGATAATCTTTTCCTTTAAATTGATCCATGCATTCTTTCATTGTTTGGTTGACTGTTTGTGACCCTAAAGATCCCATGACAATTGTGACAATCTTTTTTTGACGGTCTAAATGATATTCATCATAAACATCCTTAGGTTGTTCGTGAACAATCACGCTAGCACGTGGATTTCCTAAAAGAAGTGTTTTTTCTTTTGGAAATTCTTGATAAGCTTTTTGATAACAACATACAATTTGATCTACTTTTTTAATTAAAATCTTATTTGTAAGACCAATAATTGAATTTTGTTCATGAATCATGGTTTTGATTTTTAGGCCAAAGGCAGCTTGCACAGCTGAAGCACTTGGATAACCTCCAAAACCAACAACAATATCAGGATTAAATTTCTTAATAGCTTTTTTGGCGTGTCCAATAGAACGGACAAATAATAAAGCAGCATGTGCTTTCTTTAAAGGATTTCCAACCAATCCTTTTACATTTAATCCTACATAATCATAACCAAGTTGTGGTACAACTTGTGATTCTAAACGATCTTTTGTCCCAATAAATAGAAACTGAGAATCAGGTTCTTGTTTTTTTATATATTCAACTAAGGCAAGAGCAGGATAAAGATGTCCTCCTGTTCCTCCCGCAGCAACGACGACTTTCATTTCATTTCACTCCTTATACTTATTCTTAATTATACTCTAAATTTTTAGAATATGAAATAACTATAGTGCATTAAATAGTGCCACTATTTTCTAAAAAAATCAAGATTGAAATAAAAATTTCCAAATATTTCTATTTGGAAATTATTTATGTATTACAAAGCTGACCCCATCTTCTCGATTAAGTGCTTCAACTTTAAAGCCATACATCGTCACTGTCTTATACACAATGGATAAACCAAGTCCAAATTGCCCTTTATGTCCAATTTCATAAGGTTGGAATAAAGATTCTGGTTTTGAATTATCAATTGGTTCACCATCATTAAAGATTTCTAAATATTGATCTTTTAAAATAACTTTGATAGTGTGATTTACATAGCGTGAAGCATTTTCAATAATGTTTTCAATACAAATACGCCAATATTCTTCATCACCTTTAAAATAAGTATCTTGAAGTTCAGTAATAATTTCAATATTTGGATGCATTGCATTAAGCTGATAAACAATATGTTCTATAAGTTCTTTCATAGAGCACACTTCATCACCTACTTGCCCACTTAGATAATCTAAACGATTGAGATAAAGCAAACTTCTTACTTTCTTTTCTAAACGATTGGTATTTTCTAAAATAACATCTACTGAAGAATCTTTATCTCCATAAGGATAGATATCATCTTTAATACTTTGTGCATAGGTTTGAATTAAAGCAATCGGTGTTTTTAAATCATGAGAAATATTATGAATCATTTCTTCTTTAATTTCATTTTGTTTATCGATTTCTTCTTTCATCGCAATAAGTGAAGAAGAAACAACACCAATTTCATCTTGACGATCAATATGTAACGTACTTTCTTTATCTTCTTTAATATCATCAATATAATTCTTAATAAGTTTTAATGGCTTTATTAAAGAAGAAACCCAGACAAATAAGACAAGCGCAATGACAAATAGAGCGCCATAAAAGATATTAATAACTTGTCCTTTCAAACTATTAATAAGTGTTTTTGAATACTCACTATAAACGATTGAAATAATATAATTATCACTATCTGCCCTGGCAATTTGATAATAGATCGTTTCATCATTCATTTTCACTTTTGCCTGAAGTTTCTTTTTATTTTTTTTAATTACTTTTAAAAGATCATCTTGAAAAGCATAATCTAATACTTGAAATTTCTTAGCTGATATTTTTTGTGAAGAACGCAATGTATCTTCACTAACACAATAGGTAAAATGATAAATTTGTTTTTCAGAATCTAATGCATCTGGTGAAAAATCATAAGAATAGAAATCATTTTGTGAACGTGTTAAAACATCATACATTTCATTATCCATAATATGTGTGAGGTTATTATCAATCAAAGGCAATAGTATAGCTAATATTCCTATTGCGATGATTGAAAATATAATAATTAACTGTTTTTGTAAAGAATATTTTGTAAGCATTAGTCTAAACGATAGCCAAAGCCATAAATCGTACGAATATTAATTTCTGGCATTTTTTTACGTAATCGACGTAATGTATCATCTACAACACGATCGCTACCAAAATAGTTTTCATCCCACACTTTTGATAAGACTTGTTCACGAGAAATCGCAAGTCCCTTATTATTTAAAAAATAAACAAGTAAATCATATTCTTTTGTTGTAAGAACGATTTCGTTATTATGATAGAATACACGTCTTTTTTCTAAATCCACATCATAACCATCAATTTGTATTTTAGATGGATTATCATATGCTCTTTTTAAGAGATTATTGATTCGTAAAATAACTTCTTTCACATTAAAAGGCTTTGTAATATAGTCATCTGAACCTTTTTCTAAACCTATAATACGATCAAATTCTTGATCTCTTGCTGACATAAAGATAATTGGCATTTTAGGTTTTGAGGCTTTAATTTCATTAAATAATTCAAAACCACTTGCCTTATCTAACATAATATCAATTAACCATAAATGGACATCATCATCCTTATGAAGTAAAGCTTCATCATACGTATAAAAAGAACAAACACTATATCCTTCTTTTTCTAAATAGGTTCTTACTAAATCATTTAAATTTTTTTCATCATCTATAATATTAATCTTAAATAACATTTTTTCTTCACCCCATCTTTATTCATACCATTTTTATTATGTCCATTATATAGAAAATATTGCCATAATCTATGGCAATATTTTGTGAGAATATGTGATTTTAGTGTTTAATAATGAATCCTTGTTCTCTCATTTTTGAGATAATATAGTCAACAGATTGTAAACATTTTTCATTTGTATCTGCTTCAACCATGACACGTACAACTGGTTCAGTTCCAGATTCACGTACTAAAACACGTCCTTCATCACCTAATTTTGCTTCTACTTCTTTAATTGCTTCTTGTACTTTAGGATCACTTTGTGCTTCTTTTTTATCTCTAACGTAAACATTTTTCATTAATTGAGGATAGATAGTTACTGGTTCTACTAATTGAGCAAGTGTTTTCTTGCTTTCAATGACAGCTTCCATAATTTTTAATGATGTTAAAATACCATCACCTGTTGTCGCATGTTTAGAGAAAATGATATGTCCTGATTGTTCTCCACCGATACAATGTCCATTTTTTACCATGTTTTCATTAACATATTTATCTCCAACAGCTGTTTTTTCATATTTAATTCCTTCTTTATCTAATGCTTTATATAATCCTAAGTTAGACATAATTGTTGTAACAATGGTATTGTTCGATAATTCACCATGTTCTTTTAAATATTTACCACAAACATAAAGAATTAAATCTCCATCGATCACTCGACCGAATTCATCAACAGCTAAACAACGGTCTGCATCTCCATCATAAGCAAAACCAATATCTAAACCTTTTGATTTTACAAGTTCTTGTAAAGATTCAATATGAGTTGATCCACAATTTGTATTAATATTTAAACCATCAGGTTCACTATGAATAACATAAGTTTTTGCACCTAAAGCATCAAAAACACTTTTTGCTAAATTAGAACTTGCTCCATTAGCACAATCTAAACCAACGCGAATATTTTTAAAAGCACGTGTAGGAATAGACATTAAATATCCTAAATATCTATTTCTTCCAACTGAATAATCTGTTGCACAACCAATACCATCTTTTGTCGCAAATGGAATTTCTTCTACTTCTCCATCAATATATTTTTCAATTAATTCTTCAACTTTAGCATCCATTTTATGACCATTAGCATCTAATACTTTAATACCATTATCATAATAAGGATTGTGTGAAGCAGAAATCATAATTCCACAATCAAATCCATCTGTTCTTGTAATATAAGCCACACTTGGTGTTGTTGTTACGTGCATTAATGAAACATCTGCACCACTTGCTGTAAGTCCAGCAACAAGAGAATATTCTAACATATAAGAACTTCTTCTTGTATCTTTCCCGATAACAACTTGTGCATGGTCTTTATTACGACCGAAATACCAACCTAAATAACGTCCTACTTTGTAGGCATGTTCTACTGTTAAATCTTTGTTGGCTTCTCCTCTAAAACCATCTGTTCCAAAATATTTTCCCATTTTTAAAATCTCCTATTTTTTTATATTTACGCGAATTTGTTCATCGCTGTCTAAACGATAGCTTAAGGTTGAATCACTTAATTCAACTTCAAGTTTGACATTATGACGTCCTTTTTTCAATCCGTCAACATTAGCATAAACTTTAATATCCTCATTTGTCAAGGCGTTTATACGCTCACTTGTTCCTGATATCGTTAAGTTACATGTCTCTTGTGATAATGTCACATTACTACTTTTTCCGTTTTTAATATTAATAGGAATATCGACAAATTGTCTTTGCGCTGATGGGACAATAGAAATCGTTCCATCAACTGTTGTAAAGGACATTTTATTCACATCAGAAACACTTAAAAGTTTCAAATCCTTAAATGTTTTGCCTTCTTCTAAATCACTAATATCAACTTTAACTTTAACATTTTCAATATTTTTCAATTTACTTTCATCGCCATAAATTTTCACTTTATCTTTAGAAAATGTCATAGAATCAACAGCATATCCTGTCGCAATTGTTCCCGTATATTCAGGAACAAGTGGGACTGATTTACTATAATTTGAAAGTGAACAATCCACTTTTACCGTAGAAGGAATAACACTTACATCTAAAGCTTTACCGCTTCTATTATATGCTTTTATTTTACATTTTTGTGTAAACGAATCTGTAACTCCTTTTAAATCAATAATTGCTTGAACTGAATAAACATTATCAATATTATCTTTTGAACCTCTTACTTCAACTTCACTATGTTCAATAGAATCTACAGAAACAGAACTTTTAGCTGTTAAGCTATCTTCATTTTTAAAACGATATCCTAAACTAAATGTTTTTGTTACTTTTTGTGAAACAGTTACTGTTACCGTTTGAGGAACAATAAGAACTTCTAAATCATTTGAAAAATTACGTGACTTTAATTCAACCGTTTGTTCTCCTTCACCGACACCCGAAAAATCAGCATATACTTCATAATTTTTCATAAGTTTTGTATTATAAATATCAATTGATGGCCCAACAAGACCAACACTTACTGTTTCAGGCATTCCTGCTACAACAAAATCATCTTGTAAGTTTTCGATTTTAACAGGGACCGATTGAATGTAGTCTCCTGAATTAGGTGTTGAAAAAATACTATCAAAATTGCCTCCATTGACTGTAAACAACAATATTGTTGCAAGTATAAAAGAAAGAATTTTTAAAGAAAGCCCCGATTGTAACATTTTATCCAAGGTTGAATTAATAAAATTCATTAATCGAATGGCACCATTGACAAATGACTCTCCCTTAGAATCAATTTCTGCATTAATCATTTGTGTTGTTATATGCTTTTCTTCTGTTTTTTCTGGATTTTCTTTTTCTTTTGAAATAAATTTTAAGAAAAAATCAGTTGTTGAATCACGATGTTCTTGATCTTTTTTACTCATCATCATCACCATCCTCATCTTCTGATTTAAACCAATCAAGTTCATTGACAAGACTTGCTCTTAATTCCTTTCTTGGAATTTTAATAAGTTCACCCTTGATTGCAAAAGAAATGGTTCCTGTTTCTTCAGAAACAACAATTGTAAGTGAATCTGTAATTTCACTAATCCCTAACGCAGCACGGTGTCTCGCTCCATAAATTGGTGAAAGATCACGCTGTGTTGGTGGAAAGAAAGCTGCTGCACAGACAATACGATCATCTCTAATAATGACAGCTCCATCATGTAAAGGTGTTCCTTCCCAAAATATGGTATTAAATAATTCTGATTTAATATCTGCATTAATTTTAGTACCCGTATTAATATAATCAATTAAAGATTGCCCTCTTTCAAAAGTAATTAAAGCCCCTGTTTGTGTTTCTGAAAGCTTTGTAACTGAATCAACAATTTCATCGAGCATATGTTCCTTTTGATCATTAGACAAATGATCCATATGATATTCTCTTTTGGTTTGTCCCATTTTTTCAAGCAAAGAACGGATTTCTGGTTGGAAGATAACAATAATCGCAATAATTCCCCACGTTAAAACCGTATTCACTAAATAAGACATTGTTGAAAGTCCTAAAATACTAGTCACTAATTTAATAAGTAAAATAATAAGAACCCCTTTAAAAAGTTGCATTGTTCTCATATTTTGTTTAAACATACTAATTCCTAAATATAAAATATACCACACTAATAATAAATCAATCAGTGTACGAATAATATTCACAATTAAAGAGAAGTTCACTTCTATCCCTGCTAACATTCTATCGCCTACTTTCTTTAAATATATTATACTTGATGTTTTTCATTTTATAAAGAAAAGATAGGTTTTATTAAACCTATCCGTTATTATTTTTTCTATATTGTTGTCTTCTTTCGTTTTCAGTTAAATAGCGTTTTCTTAAACGAATATTTTCAGGTGTTACTTCTACAAGTTCATCTTCATTAATATAATCTAAGCAAGCTTCTAAGTTGAATTGACGAGGTCTTTTTAAGACAACTGTTGAATCTTTTGATGATGAACGTGTATTTGTCATTTGTTTACCTTTAGTAACATTAACAGTTAAATCATTATCTCTACTGTGTTCACCAACAATCATACCTTCATAAACATCCACACCAGGACCAACGAACATAACTCCACGATCTTCAACACTTCCAAGTGAATAAGCTGTAGTTTGTCCACTATCAATTGAAATTAAAACTCCTAAGTTTCTCTTACCAACTGTTTCACCTTCCATTGGACGGTAATCAATAAATGAGTGAGAGATAATTCCATATCCTTTTGTCATTGTCAAGAAGTTTGTCATAAATCCAAAGAGCCCTCTTGATGGAATTGTATAAACAACACGTGTTTGTCCATCACGAGAATCCATTGTTTCTAAGACACCTCGACGATATCCAAGTGATTCAATAACCGCTCCAATACAATCATCAGGTGCTTCAATCGTTACTTCTTCATATGGTTCACATAAAACACCATCGATTTCTTTCATGATTGCTTTAGGTTTAGAAACTTGTAACTCATAACCTTCACGTCTCATATTTTCAATTAAAATAGATAAGTGTAATTCTCCACGTCCAGAAACGATCCATTCTTCTTTATTTTGAATTCTTTCAATTTTTAAAGATACATCTCTATTTGTTTCTTTAAATAATCTTTCTTCAATTTGTCTAGCAGTCACAAATTTACCATCTTGACCAGCAAATGGTGAAGTATTTGTTCCAAAAACCATTTGAATTGTTGGTTCATCCACATGTAATAATGGTAAAGCTTCTTCTTGACCTGTTGTACAAACAGTTTCACCAACACCAATATCAGCAAGACCAGCAATAGCAACGATATCCCCTGCACTTGCTTCTTCAATTTCAATACGATGTAATCCAATAAATCCATATAATTTTTGAATTCTAAATTGTGTGTGACTTCCATCAGCTCTTACACAAGTGACTGATTCATTAACATGAATCTTACCTCTTTGAATACGTCCAATTCCAATACGTCCTACATAATCATTATAATCTAATAATGCTGGTTGGAATTGTAATGGTCCATCTACATCAACTAATGGTTCAGGAATTTCTTTGATAATCATATCAAATAAACAATCCATATTTGGTACTTGTGTTGAAATATCAGGATCTAGACTTGATGTTCCTTGTAAAGCTGAAGTATAGATTGTTGGGAATTCTAATTGGTCATCATCAGCACCTAATTCCATAAATAATTCTAAAACTTCATCCATAACTTCATCAATACGTGTTACTGGTCTATCAACTTTATTAATAACTACGATAGGTTTTACTTTTGCAGCTAACGCTTTCTTTAAAACGAAACGTGTTTGTGGCATTGTTCCTTCATAGGCATCTACTACTAATAAAACACCATCTACCATGTTCATGATACGTTCTACTTCTCCACCAAAGTCAGCATGACCTGGTGTATCCATAATATTGATTCGATAGTCTTTATAATTAATTGCTGTATTTTTAGCAAGAATTGTAATTCCTCTTTCTCTTTCAAGGGCATTGCTATCCATAGCACGTTCGTTGATTTGTTCACGATCTTCTAATGTTCCAGATAGTTTTAATAATTGATCTACTAATGTTGTTTTTCCATGGTCTACATGGGCAATAATCGCTATATTTCTAATATTCATACGCTACTCTCCCTTCAATAACTTCCTCATTATATCACAATAATTTCAATTGTCATTATTTATTTTAATATGTCAAAAAACAATTTTCAATGTAAGAGTTTACACTTTATTATTGACTCAAAACTTCTTTTTTTATAACTTCTAATACACCTTGATGATCATTACTCGCCGCTATTCCATAAGCAATATCTTTAATACGTGGTACAGCATTTGCCATTGCATAACTGTATTTGACAGATTTTAATAAAGTATAATCATTCATTTGATCTCCAAACGCCATACATTCCTCAGGCTTAATATTCAATTCTTTTTGTAAAATTTTCATTGCTTTTCCTTTGTTAATATCTTCATTTTGAATATCAATCCATTCATTGCCAGAAGTTGTTGCTTTTATACCTTTATTTACACCTTGAGCAATCGCATCTGCATAACGAATAATTTGATGATTTGCATCATAGATGGCAACCTTCATAATTTCATCATCAATTTCATCATAGCTTTCAACAAATTGATAATTACAATAATACATATGTATAACTGACTCTATATTTCTAAACTTATTTAAGCAATAGGCACTTTTAACACCACATAAAATCATATTAAGTTCAGGATGTTCCTCTACCAACTTAATAATTGCTTTCACTTGCTCTTTTTTTAGAGTGTTTGTTGCAATCAATTTTGCTCCTTTTGCAATATAACTTCCATTTTCTCCTATAAAATACATTTCATTAGAAATTGGTAAAAATTTTTGATATAAACGAAAATATTGATTTCCTGACGCTATAACAAACTTAATTCCTCTTTTTCTAAGTTCAGCAAAAATATCAAAAAATTCCATCGAAAATCTTTTAGATGAATCTAAAAATGTTCCATCCATATCTGTTGCAATTAATTTAATCATTAACTTGTCCCCTTTATCTTCAAAAACATATTAAAGAAATATGATTTATTTTTCAATACAAACAAAAAGAAAAGTACGATTTCTCGTACTTTACTTACCTATTATTTTCTTTATTTCTTCTATGCTTTCATCATTTAACAGCTTATCAAAAATTTCATCATATTGTTTTTCTGTGAGATTTTCTAAATAACTTATATCTTCATTAGGATATTTCTTTTGATAGAATTTTACGACTTGTTCCTTGATCTTTTCTCTTTTTTCTTCTAATGCCTTTATTTTTTCTTCTTCTGCACTTTTCAACGCTTCCACTACTTTTTCGTAGTTTCTTTGTTTTGCCTTTTGTTGACTTTGAAATTTTGCGATGGCTAGTGCTTCATCTTTTAAGTCGTCATCTTCCATGAATTTATCATATTTTTTCTTCATGATTTGTCCCACCTTTGTCAGGTTTATTCTATCACATTCATTCCCTTTTTCAATTAAATTGACAATCTCTTCTAATTCATTTAAGTTTTCTTCTCCCTTCTCTTCAATAATTCGATCGATTTCTTTCATAAATACAAAATACATATAAATCAAACTTCTTTGATTATCATGATATTTATTCCCTGTATTACTGAACTCCCTTACCAATTCATGATGTTCTTTATCATATTCATGATAAAGTACGATTTGATAAAATGGTTTGAGTTGATTGTAGTCATCTCCTTCTTCTATCTGTGTTGCAATATTTTTACAGGCATAGTATTGAAATCTTTTGAAGACATTTTCAAAATCATCATAGGCTTGGATCTCAATATTGACAGTTTCTCCATCATTTGTTTTCACTCTTACATCTAATACCGCTCTTTTTTCACGATAATGACTAGGAAGCAGTTCTGCATTTTTTACATAAAGTTCTTTACACTTTAAAGGAGTTACTGCTTCAATAATTGTTTTTAATAAATACATGCAATCTTGATCTTCATTGTTGTAGACGAAATACTTAAATAACAGGTCATTATAAAATGGTATATTCTTTTCTTTATTCATACTTTTTTCCTCCTACTAATATATTCGTCACTTCTTCCTGTTTTTTCTTCAAAAAATAAAAAAGAATTTATTTGTTTTGATACAAATAAATTCCTTCTTTAAAACGATTTAAACCATCTTTTAACCTTTCAAATGAACAAGCAACATTCATACGAATAAAAGCTTTTCCATTTTCGCCATATTCAAGGCCATCACTTACATAAAGTCCTGTTTTTTCTCTTATAAAAGAAGTAAGTTCAACACTATCTAAACATACATTATGACAATCAATCCATAAAAGATATGTTGCTTCTGTAGGTACTACATAAACATCTTTGATTTCTTTTTGGATGAACGAAATGGCATAATCTTTATTATTTTGAATATATTGATTTAATTCATTGAGCCAATCTTCACTTTGATTGAAAGCTGCCTTTGTTGCACAAATTGCAAAACTATTTGGTTCAGCTACTTCATCCGTATTGATTCCACGATTGACTTTATATCTTAATACTTCATTCGGTACAACAATACAAGCTGTTTGCATTCCTGCCATATTAAAAGCCTTGGTTGGTGCAATACACATGATCGTATTTTCCAAATTTGTTTTTGAAACTGACGCAAAAGGGATATATTCCTTTTGTGGATTGGAAATATCACAATGAATTTCATCACTTAAAACAATAACATGATGTTTTGCACATAAATCACCTATTCTTTGTAATGTCTCTTTATCCCAAATTTTACCAATAGGATTATGGGGATTACAAAAAATCATCAACGTTGTTTGATTTAAAGCAAGTTTTCTTTCTAAATCTTCAAAATCAATATGATATTCTTTACCATCAAAAACAAGATCACTCGATAAAACATGTCTTCCATTATTTAAAATAGAATTATAAAAGATATTATAGACCGGTGACATGATTAAAACATTTTCACCAACCGTTGTCACTTTTCTAACTACTGAAGAAATAGCAGGAACAACACCTGTGACAAACATCATCCATTCTTTTTCCATATGGAAATGATGTCGTCTTTCCCACCAATTTTGATAAGCTTCAAAATAATCATCTGGTACCGTATTATAACCAAAGATTTTATGATCTACTCTTTTGTGTAGAGCATCTATAATGGCAGGGGCTGTTTCGAAATCCATATCCGCTACCCACATAGGGAGTTCATTTTCTTTTACATCCCATTTGTATGAATTTGTATTAAAACGATTGGTCATCTTTGAAAAATCGTACATATTTACATCTCCTTTAATTGAATCATTGTTTGACTTGGATCCACAATTTGATCATCAATAATCATTTCACCAATACTATGTGCACTAATTTTACCAGAAACAGGATTTGTAATGCTATCAATATGACTCTCAATTTGTGCATCGATATCTTTACAGAATTCAAAAGCAAGTGTTGTATTAATTAATTTACAATTTACCATCTTTAAACCTTCGATATAACATAACCCTTGCAAACTTTCAATTGTGCAATTCACAAAAGTAATATTCTTGGTATTCCAGGCAAGATATTCACCAATAATTACTGAATCATAAACTGTAACATTTTCACAATTCCAAAAAGCATCTTTTGAAACAAGTTTAGAATTTCTAACAGTAATATTCTTACCACCATCAAAACAATAATTACCCGATAAATTCAAACCATCAATTTCAATATTTTCACTATTCATGCCAAAGTAATCACCTTTAGCGACCACATTATGTAACTTAATATCTTGACATTTCCATAAAGTTTCTTGAGCATTGACCATATTGACATTTTCTAAAGAAATATGTGTTCCTCTTCTAAAGGTCTTAGGGGCATCAATCACACTATCTTTAATATTGATATGATGTGTATACCAAATACCCGATCTCGCTGTTTCAAGTAAAGTACTATTTTCTACATTGACGTGATTACAATACCATAAAGGATATTTCCATTTAAAAATACTTCCACTAATATCTAAGTGATCACTTTCTTTTAAAGGTGATTCACCATCCGCAAAAATACTATCTTCTACTTTTAAATCATGACTTTTAAATAAAGCTCTTTCCCCTTTTAGATAAGCTTGTTTTACTAATTCCATTCTATTCTTCCTCCATTTGTTTCTTTAATGAATAAATCAAATAATCTAAACAATCTATTTTCTTTTGTTCTTCATGTAATTTATCTAATAAACAACAACGATGACACTGTAATGACTTAATCAACATTTTTAAATCATCATTATTATATTTTTTGATACACTTGGTAATAAGTTCTTCATCACAGCCTGCATCCTTTAAATTCATAATTAATTCTTCAATTACTTCTTTTCCCAAAGCTCTCACCACTTTCCTTTATTATTGTAATTCTTTACTCTTGTATTATCAAATACCTATAACAAATACAATTCTATACTTGCAAGGCATAATAAAGAGCTTTAAAATAAAAATAAAGGATGTGAAATCATGGAATTTAGACTTTTACAATATTTTCTTGCTATTGCAAGAGAGGAAACGATTTTAAAAGCAGCTGAAAGTTTAAACGTTACACAACCCACTTTATCAAGACAAATGAAAGAACTTGAAGATCATTTAGGAAAACAACTTTTCATTCGGGGTAATCGTAAGATTACTTTAACAGAAGAAGGAATCCTCCTTCGTCAACGTGCTGAAGAAATTGTCAGTCTAGTTGAAAAAACAGAAAGTGAAATTATGTTATTCGATGAAACTTTAAGTGGAGAAGTATGTATTGGCAGTGGTGAAACGTTAGGCATAGAAATCATTTGTAAAGCCATTCAACGTGTGCAAGAAGATTATCCTCGTATTCAATTTCATTTATTTAGTGGTAATGAACAGGATGTAACAGATCGTCTTGAAAAAGGTCTCATTGATTTTGGCATGATTATTGAACCTGCTAACATTTATAAATACAATCATTTATCTTTACCCTATCAAGACTTATGGGGAATCTATATAAAGAAAGACCATCCTCTTGCTTTAAAAGAAACCATTGCCCCTCAAGATTTAATCGATGTTCCTCTTTTATGTTCCTCACAAGAATTAAAATATAAACAAATTGAAAACTGGGCCAATTCTTATTTTTCTAAATATCATATTATTGCAACCTATAATTTAATTTATAATGCCAGTATTCTAACAAAGGAATGCAATGGTGCGGTTATTTCTTTAAAAAATCTTATTGATACAAGTGGTGAAAATTCTTTATGTTTTAGACCACTGGAACCACAAATTACTTCATCACTTGCCTTTATTTGGAAAAAATATCGTGTACTTTCAAAGCCTGCGCAGTATTTCTTAAAAATATTAGAAGAAGAAATTAAAAAGTATTCTACCCCTCATTAGAATACTTTTTTCATTATTATTATTTTAAATTTTCTCCATTTGTTTCGATGACTTTTTTATACCAATAGAAAGATTCTTTTTTTCTTCTTGCAAAATCACCTGTACCATCATCATATCTTTCAACGAAGATAAAGCCATAACGTTTGGCCATTTCTCCAGTTGAAGCTGATACTAAATCAATACATCCCCAAGGTGTATATCCTCTTAAATCAACGCCATCTAAAACAGCTTCATGCATTTGTTCAATATGACTTCTTAAATAATCAATACGATAACTATCTCTTACTTTACCATCTTCATCAATAGTATCATAAGCGCCTAAACCATTTTCTACAACAAAGATAGGTAATTGATAACGATCATAGATTTCATTTAAAGAATATCTTAAACCTACTGGATCAATTTGCCATCCCCAATCAGAAGCTTTCAAGTATGGATTAGGAACACCACCTAAGATATTTCCTTTTCCACCTTCTTTGGTTTTATCAGCTGTTTGACAGTTTGACATATAATAAGAACATGTATAGAAATCTACTGGACCAGCTGCAAGAATTTCTTCATCGCCTTCTTCCATTTTTATTTCAATATTATTTTCTTTGAAATATCTTTTCATGTAATTTGGATATTTACCACGACATTGAACATCACTACAGAACCAGTTCATTAAATGATTCTTTTGTTGATTTTCAATTTGATCATCTGGATTACATGTAAGCCCATAGCTTGTTGCCATGATTTGCATACATCCTACTTGATAGTTTGGATCAATTTCATGTGCCATTTTAACAGCTAAAGCGCTGGCAATAAATTGATGATGTAACCCTTGAAAACGATTTTGAGGAACATCTACTTGATCCATAAATTCCATTTCTTTAATTTCATTTAAGATTCCTTGTCCTAAAAATGCTCCCATAGCTGTTGTTGCACTATTGATTTCATTAAATGTTAGCCAATATTTTACTTTTCCTTTATATCTTGTAAAAATAGCTCTACAGAAATTTAAGTAACAATCGATCATACGACGATCGACCCATGAATTCCATTTTTTAGTTAAGTTAAATGGTACTTCATAGTGAGAAATTGTAATTAATGGTTCAATACCATATTTTAAACATTCATCAATTAATTCTTCATAGAATTTTAAACCTGCTTCATTTGGTTTATCTTCATCCCCATTTGGAAAAATACGTGTCCAAGCAATAGAGAAACGATACATTTTAAAGCCCATTTCTGCAAATAAAGCAATATCTTCTTTAAAACGATGATAATGATCAATGGCATCATGACTTGGATAGAATGTTCCTTCTTCTAAGACTGGTGTAATTCTTTTACTTTTAGTTGCACTACCACCTGTACAAATATCTGGACAAGAAATACCTTTACCCCCTTCTTGCCAGCCACCTTCTAATTGGTTAGCAGCAGTCGCTCCACCCCAATAAAAACCTTTTGGAAAACTCATTTTTCTTCCTCCTTCTTTTTGTATTTATATTCTTGCATATTATAACTTATTATTTGATAGAGTTTTATTTTTTTCATTATTGTAAAAAAACTTGACAAATATCTATTAAAAAATATATTCAAACGGGTAATCAAATAATTTAGGGGTCTCAACTTTGGGGGTTTACTTTAGGGGACAACTTTAGGGGGATGGACTTAAAAATTCATATTAAAGAATAGCAACTAAAAATTATCTCAATTAGTTGTTATTTTTTTATTATATTCAATTAAATAAAATTATATTACATTTTAAAAACAATATGTTAATAAGTTAATTACCACAAACTGTTCCATTCTATTAGATATTATTAAATCGTCAAAAGTGCTTAGATATAGCCATTTTTCTTTTATTAAATATATTTTTGATCTAACAATTTATTTTAATAGCATACTTTATATTTCTAACAGTAGGATGTTATTATTTTCTTATTTATGTAAAAAGAGAACAATTTGCATTTCGCATTTGCTCTCTCTTTTTATAAATTTTCTTGTAGTATTTTAGGTTGGCCCCTAAAGTGCCCCCTAACTTTTAACAGACTTTTTTCAAGCCCCCTAAAGTTGGCCCCTAAATAATTTGGCTTTTCCCCTAAATTATTTGGTTACCCCGATATTTATTTCGTAACACCCTTTTTCATAAAAATTATTCTCCAAAACTTACTCCCATCATTTTAGCAGATTGGATAACCTCTCCTTCTGGATCAACATATTTCAATTTACCTGCTGTTTCACTCAAAGGAATTGCCTTAATTTCATTTTTATCAAAAACAACAAGTTTTCCAAAATCATTTTTTAAAAGAAGAGTTGCTCCATACGTTCCAAAGCGAGTTGCCATAAATCGATCATAAGCACAAGGTTGTCCTCCTCTTTGAATATGTCCTGCTATAGCAACACGAATTTCATTTGGAATCAATTCTTGTAACTGATTTGCAAGTTCATAAACAACAGAAAGTCCTTGGCGGCTTGCCACTTTCGCTTTATATTTTTTCTTTGATAAAAGACTATCTTCTTCACTGATTGCTCCTTCAGCACAAGCAATCAAAGTATACTCTTTTCCAGCTTTTTGATTTTCTTTAATTTTCTTGACAACTGCATGAATATCATAAGGAATTTCAGGAAGTAAAATAACATCTGCCCCAGAAGCAATCCCTGCTTGTAAACAAATATGTCCTACTTTGTGACCCATTATTTCTACAACAAAAACACGACTATGGCTTTTCGCTGTTGTCTCGATTTCATTTAAATAATTTGTCGCAATATCTACTGCACTTTGAAAACCAAAAGTATAATCTGTTCCCCAAGTATCATTATCAATTGTTTTAGGAAGTCCTATGACATTAAGCCCTTCTTGAGCTAACATATTTGCTGATTTCAAAGAACCGTTTCCTCCCAAAACAACAAGACAATCAAGTTTTAATTTTTTATATGTCTTTTTCATAGCAGCTACTTTGTCAAAGCCATCTTCAATCACACGCATTTTTTTAAAAGGACAACGAGAAGACCCTAAAATTGTCCCACCTATATTTAAAATATCTTCAAAATCACTTAATGACATTATTTTATATTTTTCATACATCAAACCTTGATATCCCTTTAAAAAACCAATAATTTCAATATCTTTTTTTTGTTGATAAAGAGTCTTTACTAGTCCTCTCATCGTTGCATTAAGCGCCTGACAATCTCCGCCACTTGTTAGAATTCCAACTCTCATATAACTTCTCCTTTATTTTACATCATTTTTAAAAAAGTATTCCTGACTGTTCATTTCTTTATTCTTATTTTTTACACGTTTATATTTTCCATTATTTTCTAATACACACGCTTTTACATTGTCATGTAACATGCAATCAAACATCGTAAGTAATTTATGTTTTAATTTTTCATCTAATACCGGTGCCGCTACTTCTACACGTCTTTCTAAATTTCTCGTCATTAAATCCGCCGAAGAAATATATACCTTAGGATTGTCTTTACCAAAAATATAAATTCTTGAATGTTCTAAATATCTTCCGACAATCGAAAGAACACGGATATTTTCAGTTGCTCCTTCAACCCCTGGTACAATACAACAAATTCCTCTTACGATCATATCGATTTTAACACCGGCTTGACTTGCTTCAATAAGTTTATCAATCATCTTTTTGCTTGTTACTGAATTGCATTTAAATCCCACATAGGCTTCTTTTCCTTGTTTAGCAAGTTCAATTTGTTCATCAATATAATGACAAATATGACTGATCATACAATGAGGTGCTACCATTAATAGATCCGTATGATTTTCTGTTTCTCCTAAACTTAAATGATTAAAGACACCATTGATTTCTTCCCCAATTTCATATTTAGAAGTCATCAAAGAAAGATCAGTATAAAGTCTTGATGTTTTTTCATTATAGTTTCCTGTTCCTATTTGACTAATATATTGAATGCCTTTTTCGTTTTTATATGTAATCAAACATAATTTTGAATGTACTTTTAAACCATCTAAACCATAAATAACTCGACATCCTGCTTCTTCTAAACGTTTTGACCAATCAATATTGTTTTCTTCATCAAAACGTGCTCTTAATTCAACTAAAACAACAACTTCTTTTCCGTTTTCTGCTGCTTTAATTAAAGATTTAACAATCTTAGAATTCTTTGCTACACGATAAAGCGTCATTTTAATACTCACAACATTTTTATCATTGCTTGCTTCATCTAGAAGTCTTAAAAATGGTGACATTGATTCAAACGGATAAGAAAGTAACATATCTCTTTTCAAAATTTGTTTAATCATTGGTACCCTATTTTCTACAAGTGCATTATTTCTTGCTTCTAAACGTTTATAGAACATATTTGGACAAAGATATTTCAAACGATCTCTTAATTCTCCAACAAAGCCAAAATCAAGTGGAGAATTATTAATAAAAACTTGATTTTTCTTTAAATTCAAGAAATTCATCAACATTAAAACTTCTAATTCATCCAACCCTGGCGTCATTTCTAAACGCATTGGTGATAATTTTCGTCTTTGTTTGATTAAATTTTCCATCATTTCTCGATAATCATCATGACCCTCTAAAGAGTGATCATCTTCATCGATATCTGCACTTCTTGTTACACGAATAAGCGCTTTTTCTTTAACTGTATACTTTGAAAAAATACGTGAAGCAAAATGTAAAATAATATCCTCAACTAAAATAAATTTTTGTGGTTGGCTAGGAAGTGCAACTAATCTTTCATCCATGGCATTTGCACATGAAATAATTCCCATCTTTCTTTTTCCTTTTTTAGATTCAAGATGTACAACCACATACATTTCTCGATTATTAATAAAAGGAAATGGTTGCCTTTTTGAAATAACTTGTGGTGAGATAAGTGGTAACAATTCTCTTTCAAAGTATTCTTCAAAATAACGTCGATCTTCTTTATTTTCAATATCTTTATATTTAATCACTGACCAACCAGCCGTTTTTAATTCATCCATGACATTTTCATAAATACGATCTTTCTTTTTTGTTAGATAATGTGTTCTTTTTAAACACGCTTTTAACTGTTCTAAACCAGTCATTCCTGTTTTATTATCTTTTGAATCAGGATAAAACAACATTTGATCATAAAGCGATCCGATACGTACCATAAAAAACTCATCTAAATTTGTTTGAAATATAGAAATAAAACTTAATTTTTCAGCAAGTGGCACTTGTGAATCCTTTGCCTGCATTAAAACTCGATCATTAAACTTAAGCCATGACAGCTCTCTATTTTCTCGACATATGTTCATTACTATTCCCCCAATGTATAAATATATTATACTCTCTTTCTTATTTTATATAAAAGCATTTTATACTTTATTCATTCCCCCATCTATCAAGTTTATGTTAAATAAACAAAAAAAAGACCAAATGGTCTTCAAATAAATTCTACAAGTCTTGTACAAATTTCAGAATGTTGTTGTCAAAAAAATATTTAAGGAAGAAAAACCTGTTCATGACTTGTCTACGTTTCCTATTATATTTTTTCTTAAATAAAAATCAATTTATTCTTATCAAAAACAAAAATAAAAGCGATTACATTGTTGAAAAATAGAAAAAAACCGCTTTTAATGCGGTTTTTTAGGCTTTTTAAAAAATAAATATGGTATTTATCTTTTAGATTTATCAATCATTTTCTTAATATCTTCTAGCTTCTTTTTATAATCATCAAAAGATGTTAAACGATAAGACCAATTATAAGAACCTACTGTTCCAGGAAGATTGACACGTGCTTCTTTTCCATAGCCAAGTAAATCTTGAAGCGGGAGCATCGCAATCAAAGCATCACATTCAAACGCATAACTTAAAATAGAGTGTACGACATCTGCTCCTTTATAACCTAAAGATATCATCACATTTTTTATAAATTCTTTATCTTCTAATTCATCATACCATTGTTTTAAAGGTGCATTGTCATGTGTTCCCGTATAAACAACACATTGTTTAGGAATTTTATATTTAACTTTTCTTTCATCTTCCCCAAATGAAAATTGCATAACTTTCATGCCAAGTAAATGATAATGATCACGTAATTCATGTACTTGTGGCCTTAATTCTCCCAAATCTTCAACAATCATATTTAATTCAGGGAGTTGTTTGTAAACAGAGTCTAAGAAATGATAGCTTGGTCCTTCAATCCATTTTCCTTCCCTTGCGGTTTCACTTCCATAAGGAACTGACCAATACGTATCAAAAGCTCTAAAATGATCGACACGTAAAATATCAAAAATTTCATTATTCCATTTTAATCTTTTGATCCAAAAATTATATCTTGTTTTCTTTAAATAATCCCAATTATAAAGAGGATGTCCCCATAATTGACCATCCGCCGAAAAATAATCAGGTGATGCCCCAGAAATATAAAGAGGATAATTATCTTTTCCTAATTGAAAACATTTACGATATTCATAAACATCCGCTGAATCATTTCCTACATATAGTGGAAGATCTCCCATAATGGAAACACCTTTTTCATGAGCATGTATTTTTAATAAATTAAATTGTTTAACAAAAATATATTGTAAGAATTGAATATAGGCAATTTCATCTTCCAATCCTGCATTACTTCCACTTACTTTTTGATCTTCTTCATTCCAATCTGCCCAAGGCAATCCATCATTGGCTTGATTCAATGCCATAAAACGGGCATATCTTTTTAACCAAAATGTTCCTTTAACAAAGGTACGATATTCTTTTTTGAGTTCTTTATTCTTTAGAAAAGCAAGATATGCTTTTCTTAAATATTTATCTTTAAAAAGACGTACCCGTTTATAATCAACTTTTGGATAATCTTCTAAATATGAAGGTACTTCTTCTAATAAATGCCATTCTTGTAATAAATCTAAAGAAATATAGATTTCATCTCCCGCAAATGAAGAATAAGGTGTATAGGGTGAATTTCCTGAACTTGAAGGATTGAGTGGTAATATTTGCCAGATAGAAAAACCTGCTTTCGCGCTTAAATCAATAAATTCATAGGCGCTTTTTCCTAAATCACCAATACCATGACGACTAGGTAAGCTAAATAATGGTAACAAAACACCTGCTTGTCTTTGTTTTAAACTTTTTAATTCCATAATGAAACTCCTTACATTTGTAATCTTCTTTCATTTTATCATTTTAAGTTATAAAAAAAAAGACGATTGCTCGTCTTTTATTCAGCTACACGGTGAGCTACGCTTGCACAACGTGAACATAATTCACCATTCATTTCATCTTCATCAAAATAGTTCCAACATCTTGGACATTGTACACCATTGAATTTTTCAACTTTGATGTAGCTTGTTTCATATTCTTCTAAAGTTGTATCATCCACTAATTCAACTTTCGCAACAATGAATAATTGTTTTAAATCATCTTTTAAGTTAGCGATATCTTTATATTCATCTTTTAAAGATAATGTTACTTTTGTTTCCATGTTCGATTTAATTAATTTTTCATTTCTTAAACCTTCCATAGATTTTAAGACATCTTTTCTTACTTCCATAAATTTAGAGAAATAAGCTAAAACTTCTTCTTCATTTTCAATATCAAATAATTCATATTTTGGTTCTAAGAAGATAGATTCTGCTTTAGTTTCATCACAATGGAAATGATCATGTAATTCTTCAGCTGTAAATACAAGTACTGTTGATAATAATTTCATCATTGTTTTTGCATGATGATATAAAACAGTTTGAACTTGTCTTCTACGTGGAGAATTTGCATCTTCAATGTATAAGATATCTTTTGTGAAATCCATATAGAATGAACTTAAAGTATTTGTAAAGTAATTTAAGATTTCTTGGTTTGCTGTTGCAAAATCATAGTTTGCATAAGCTTCATCATAAGCTTTCATTAATTCATTTAATTTAGCTAACATATATTGATCAACACCAGGTAAATCTTTGATTTCTACTAAATCACTTGCTTTAAAATCATTTAAGTTACCTAATACGAATCTCATTGTATTACGGATCTTACGGTATCCTTCAGCCACTTGTTTCATGATTTCATCAGAAATACGAACATCTTGTTGATAAGCAACAGAAGTAGCCCATAATCTTACGATATCAGCACCATATTGGTTAACAAGTTTAATAGGATCTACGGTATTTCCTAAAGACTTAGACATTTTATTTCCTTTACCATCTAATACGAAACCATGTGATAAGACAGTTTTATAAGGAGCTTTACCATGAGCAGCGACACCAATAATTAATGATGAGTTGAACCATCCACGATATTGGTCACTACCTTCAAAGTAAAGATCTACTGGATAATTAAATCCTCTTTCTACCATCACACCTGTATGTGAACTTCCTGAGTCAAACCATACATCCATGATATCTTTTTCTTTTTTGAAGATACCATTTGGTGAATGTTCATTTGTATATCCTTCAGGTAATAAATCTTTTTCATCTCTTTCAAACCAAACATTTGATCCATGTTCTCTAAATAATTCAGAAATATGATCAAATACTTCTTGTTCAATAATTGGAGTTCCGTCTTCACAATAGAAAATAGGAATTGGTACACCCCAAGTACGTTGACGTGAAATACACCAGTCTCCACGATCTCTAATCATGTTATAGATTCTAATGTGTCCCCATTCATTTAACCAGTTAACATTATCAATTTCACTTAATAATTTATCTCTGATCTTATCTAATGAACAGAACCATTGATCAGTTGCTCTAAAGATAATAGGTTTTTTAGTACGCCAATCATGTGGGTAACTGTGTGTGATGAATTCAAGTTTTAATAAAGCTCCAATTTCATCTAATTTCATAGTAACAGTTTTATTTGCGTCATCTACATATTGACCTGCTAACCATTCACCACAATCTTCCATCATGCAACCATGTTCATCAACGTTACAATAAGCTGGTAAGTTATATTTTTGACCTACAAAGAAGTCGTCTGCCCCAAATCCAGGTGCAGTATGAACGCATCCAGTACCAGAATCAGCAGTAACATGATCTCCTAAGATAACTAATGATTCTCTATCATATAATGGATGTTGACATGTGATGTATTCTAATTCAGATCCTTTATAATGATTAACAACTTTGTAATCTGTAATTTCAAATTTAGCCATTAATTCATCAACTAAAGTATCTAAGACAATTAATTTTCCTTTTTCTGTTTCTACTAAAGCATAGTTATAAGAAGCATTTAAACAGATTGCTAAGTTAGCAGGAATTGTCCAAGGAGTTGTTGTCCAAATAACAAAATTAACATCGTTATCTAAAATTCCTTTACCATCTTTAACTTGGAATTTAACAAAGATAGTTGGAGATTTGATATCATGATATTCAACTTCAGCTTCAGCTAAAGCGGATTCACTTGATGGTGACCAATATACTGGTTTTAATCCTTTAAAAATTAATCCATCCATCGCCATTTTAGCAAATACTTCGATTTGTCTTGCTTCAAATTCATGTTGTAATGTTAAATATGGATGTTTGTAATCCGCAAATGTTCCCATACGGATAAGTTGTGCCATTTGTTTATTTACTTGTTCATGTGCATAAGCATCACATTTTTCTCTAAATTTAGCTGTTGGCATTTCTTTACGGTTAACACCTAATTTTTGAATAGCATTTTCAATTGGTAAACCATGTGTATCCCATCCAGGAATATAAGGTGTATAGAAACCATTCATATTTTTATAACGACAAATAACGTCTTTGATGACTTTGTTTAACATATGTCCCATATGCATATTTCCATTTGCATAAGGAGGACCATCATGGAAGACAAAGCTGTCTTTTCCTTCATTTTGTTGGATAACTTTGTTATACATGTCATTTTCTTGCCAACGTTCTACATATTTAGGTTCTTTTTTTGGTAAGTTTCCACGCATTTCAAAGTCAGTTTTTGGCATTAATAATGTGTCTTTGTAATTCATTTTTTCTTTCCTCTCTTTAAAAATAAAAAAACACATCATCCTAAGGACGATGTGATCGCGGTACCACCTTAATTCGTATTTTCATACGCTCTTGAAATCTTAACGCGATTAACGTCACCTTCTACTTAATTCAAAGGGCTACTCCAGAGTGATACATTATAATCTTTGTTACTGATTTTCACCAACCATCAGCTCTCTTAAAACTCTAATTATAAACTGTCTCCTTCATCGTATTTATCTTCATTAATTAAATTATAAACTTCTGATTGGTCAATAGACTCAAGGATATCTTTTGACATTTTTTCGACCGAAGCTCTAAATTTAACAGCTTGCGCTTTAAAGTCACTCATTTCATCTGATAATGAACGAACATACTCTAGCGATTCGCTCAGTATCATATTAGCATTCTTTTTCGCTTTGTCAATAAGTTCACTCGCTTCTTTTAGGGCAAGACGCGCAATTTCTTCATTTGTTTGTTCTTGGATGTTCACTCGATGCTGTAATAAGGACTTTTGTTTTTCTAAATGTTCATAGTCTTCTTTTAATTTATTTATTTGCTCATTTAAAGATTTGATTTCTCGGTCTTTTTGATCCATTAAATCATCGACCTGTTCTTTATTATAACCAAATAATTGTTTTTTTAATGGCATCTTGTTCACTCCCCTACTTATAAAAATATCCTTCAACCACATAGTTATCTGAACGTGTTTGCTTGTTACAATCAACAAACATCACTCTTCCATGCTTTTTGAATGATATTATGTCTTTATTATTACACAAATAATTTATTTGTTCAACCGGTTTGTGATTAACTTTTACGTGGCCAGCACGAATAAATTCGGCTGCTTTTTGTCTTGATATTTTATAGAAAGAAGAGATGATCTTATCAAGTCTCATCGAAGAAACAATAAAGGATTTGATGATATATTCATTCTTTACTTCTATTTCTTCTTGACACTCTGTAAGTTTTACCTTACTTCTTTTAATCATTTTAAGTTCATCTTTTAAATATTCATAAATATGACGATCAACCGCTAAATAAAACTCTTTATCTTTTTCAACAATATCGCCAAATAATTCTCTTTTGATACCTAAAGACATCAAAGCTCCCAAGATATCTCGATGACTTAATTTTTCAAAGTTTTTAGCATAAATGATTTTACAAACCACAATTTCAAAATCACTTTCTTCAATTTCATAAAAATCTGGAGCAATAATCATTCTTTTACTTTCACTATTTAAAAATCCACCCTGTTCTTTTATTTGAATGTCACCATGACCGATAACACTTCTTACAATTGATTGATGATAAGGATCTAAAAAAGAAGTTAAAATAAGTCTTTGTTTATAATCTACTTGATCTTTATAATCCAAGATTTTTTTAACAAAGACTTCTTCCCCTTTAAAATGTTCTAACATATTAAAAAAGTATGGAAACCATACTTTTTAATCTTCTTGTTCATCTTCATCTAAATCAATTGTACCAGCAACAGATATATTACGAGGTGTACATAAGAAAATCTTTGGACCAATTCTTTGAATATCTCCTTCGATTGCATAAATAACACCACTTAAGAAATCTACTACACGTTTTGCTTGATCTTTTTGTAAACGATGTAAATTTACAACAGTTGCTTTTTTAGTTTTTAAATAGTTCGCAATATCTTGAGTTTCTCCGAATGAACGTGGTTCAAATAAAACTAAATGACTATCTTTATTCATATTTAATGATTTAACAGCTTCACTTGTTTTAGAGAACTTGGCTTGTTCAAATAAGCTTGTTTTTGGTTCTGTATCAACCTCTACAGCATCATATTCTTCAACCACATCTTCTCCATCGCCATCTTCATCAAAAAACCATTTTTTTACTTTATCCATGAAGTCGTCCTCCTTTGATTTCTCCCCCATTATATCATACATTTCTCTTTAATCAAAGCAAACGTACTAATCATGTTCAATATTTACTAAAATAACGTCTCCTTTTAAGGAAACCACACATTGAATAGGAATCACGATAACTGGCGGTTCTTTAAAAAAACAAAGAAAATGGAAAAAATTAATTTTTTCCACAATCAATGCTTGAATACATCTTTGACACCAATCCACTTCAATATCTGCAATATAGCCAATCTTTCTTCCATCATAAACATTAATGACATCTTTTGATTGTAAAGAAACAAGTCGCATTTTATCACCTGTATAAAAATATGCTTTAAACTAATCTTTTATGTAGTTTTTCTAAAGCATTTTTTTCAATACGTGATACTTGAGCTTGTGAAACAAAGAGTTCTTTCGCAATTTCACATTGTGAATAACCTTTATAATAACGTTCTTGAATCACTTTTTGTTCTCTTGGATTTAAACAAGTCATTGCTTTTTTTAAATCTAAGTGTTGATGATAATGTTTAAGTGTTTCTTTATCGAGGGGAATCATATCAATAAGATGGAGTTCATTTTGATCATCATGACCAATAATTTCTTGAAAAGAAGCAACACTTTGGGTGGATTGTATTGCTTCTATAATTGAATGTTGATCTATTTGTAGATTATTGGAAAGTTCTTCGATTGTTGGTTCTCTTTGTTTTTCAACAAGATATTTTTCTTTTTCTTTTAAAATAGCATAAGAAAGATCTTTGACTGTCCTTGAAATCTTTACTTGGCTATCATCTCTTAAATAGCGTTTCATTTCACCAAGAATCAAGGGAACAGCATAGGTTGAAAACTGTAATTGATAACTGGTATCAAAATTATCAATGGCTTTAATTAAACCAATCATACCAACTTGAAAGAGATCTTCGTAATGCTTTGATTTTTGATAAAAGCGTTTCATTAATGAAAGAACAAGACGCATGTTTCCAACAAGTAGTTCTTCTTTAATTGCTGGATCATGTGTTTTTTGATATTTTTCAATAAGTATATAGAACTCTTGTTTAGAAAGTGTTTTTTGTAAAGCAATGTATTTATTTTGTTGTTTTTCCACAATAATCACCAAAATTATTTTGGCTTTTTTGTCATTTTTTATTCTTTGACTTCATCAAAGTTTAATTGATTTCTTAATTTTTTAATGATCTTTTTTTCAAGACGTGAAATATAAGATTGTGATATACCTAAAAGTTTAGCCACATCTTTTTGTGTTAATTCATCCTGATTTGAAAGTCCATATCTTAAAATCAAGATTTCTTTTTCACGTTCATTTAAATCTTTTAAAGCTTCATAAAACAATTTTCTTTGATCACTTTTCATCATTTCTTGTTCAACAAGATCATCTTCTGTTCCTACGATATCGCCAAGTAAAAGCTCATTACCATCATAATCTATATTAAGAGGTTCATCCAAAGATATTTCATAACGTATTTTATTATTTTTCCTTAAATACATTAATATTTCATTTTCAATACACCGTGATGCATAGGTTGCCAGTTTAATATTTTTATCAGCTTTAAATGTATTAATAGCTTTTACAAGTCCAATCGTACCAATACTAATTAAATCTTCCAATGGGCAATTTGTACTATTATCATACCTTTTAGCGACATAAACAACGAGTCTTAAATTATGTTCTATCAAAGTATCTCTTGCTTTTTGATTTCCTGAAACAGCTTGTTCAATCACTTTTCTTTCTTCTTCTCCTTTTAAAGGAGGAGGTAAAATGTCATGTTTACCTATATAATAAAGAAATTGATTTTGATTTAAAAATTGACGAAATACATCCCACATCAGATTACACCTCCCATCAATTCTTGATTGAGTAAGCAATCATACTTTAAATCATCTAGTACACCAATATAGACATTATCTAGTTTCTGTTGATTGACTAAAATTGAATCAATTAAAAGAATATCAATTTTACGTTTTTTAATACCTTCTAGTTGAATTTGATCAATCTGTTTATAAGGATATAGAATACTTTTTTTAATAAAAATCAAGGGATAACCTTTATAGTATGCCTCATTTCCACTATCTAAAAATCCTTTACAATAAATAGTTTTATTTTCTTGAAAAAGAATAACATCATAAAGATAATTTTGATGTTTTATTTTTCTTTTAGTATATGTTAAATAAATACTTTGAATAATAAGAAATAAAAAGGTAATAACAATAATAACTAAGTTTTTATAAGAGATAGGGGTAATCAAGATTCCATTATAAATAAATGATTCTTTTATTAGGGTATTGATAAAGAACAGTATTGAAAAATAAACGATTAAAAAAACTGGAAAATATAAGAAAAATTGTTTTTTAAAAAAGAATAAAAAAAGGACAAACCAGTATAAAAAACTTACATATGGCAAATAGTCTATATAAATGAGAATAACTGATATATTACTTAAAAAACTCAAGAAAAGGATTTTCATAAAAGGCCAATGAATATTAAGCAATAATGAAATCATTTCATAAGTCATGATAAATAAGATACCATTCATACAATAAGTTAATTCTACATAGATATCCATCTTGCTTACCCCTTTATCATCATATATGATTCTTCTAAAAAAAAATGTCAAAAAAAAGATGTGATTTAAAAATCACACCTTATTCATCCTCTAATAAAACTTCCCCATTAGATTCAATAATTTCTTTATAGCGATAATAAGAATCTTTTAATTTTCTTTCTAAAGTACCATGTCCATCATTAAAACGATCAACATAAACAAATCCATAACGTTTTTTCATTTCACCAGTACCCGCTGATACAACATCGATTGGACCCCAATATAAATATCCACGGCAATCAACACCATCTTCAATAGCATCATTGACATTTTTTAAATGTTCTTCAATATAATGAACTCTGAAATCATCATGGATTTCACCTTTTTCATCAATATTTTCATCTAAACCAACACCATTTTCTACAATTAATAATGGTAAATGATAACGATCATATAAAACATTTAAAGTATAACGTAATCCTACTGGATCAACAGCCCATCCCCAAGGTTGAGGTGCTTTATCTTTAAGATATGGATTATCACGACAAGTAAGTCCACCTGTGTCTACTTTTAAGTTTACATCACAATCAAATGTTGTTGAACGATAATAGCTAAATGATAAGAAATCAACTGTATTTTCTTTGATCAATTTTAATTCTTCATCACTAAATTCAACAGTTACTTGGTCTTCTTTCCATACTTTCTTTAAATAAGTTGGCACAATACCTAAACAGAAAGGATCAGCCATGAAGAAAATATTCATACGTTGCGCATCTAATGTTCCCACAACATTTAATGGATCACAGTTATATGGATAAGTAGCTACTGATGAAGCCGTCATCATACATCCAATTTGGTAATCTTCACTAATTTCATGCCCTAATTGAACTGTTTTAGCATTTGCGACTAAGATATTATGATAAGCATCCCATTGGTCTTGTTTTGTTGTTGAACCAATTGGATCACTAGGATCTTTAGGATCTTTGATTGTAAGAACCCCACCAGCAACAAGTGGCATTCTAAATAAAGCATTGACTTCATTAAATGTAAGCCAGAATTTAACTTTTCCTTTATAACGTGTAAAAACAGTTTTTACATAACGTAACCAAAAATCAATCATTTTAGGATTTGACCATCCACCATATTCAGTAATTAAATGTAGTGGTGTTTCATAGTGTGATAAAGTAATGACAGGTTCCATACCTAATTCATTCATACATGCAAACATATCATCATAATAGGCAAGTCCTGCTTCATTTGGTTCAAGTTCATCTCCATTTGGGAAAATTCTTCCCCAAGCAATTGAAGTTCTAAAACTGTTGAATCCCATACCTTTCATAAGTTTTAAATCTTCACGATAACGATGATAACCATCAACCGCTTTATGACTTAAATAAACCTTATCTGGATTTAATTCCATTTCATATTTTTTCTTTGTTTCATCCCATTTAATACCAGGATCTTTTGACATAATTCCTACTAATACATCTGTAACGTTTGGTTGTTTACCATCTTCTAACCAAGCACCTTCATATTGGTTGGCAGCAATAGCTCCACCCCATAAAAAATCTTTTGGAAAACTCATTTTTTCTACCTCCGTTTTATCTATTGGTATTATAGCACTTACAAAACAGGAGATTTATTCGTTTCATATTATGAAAAAAAGAGCAATCTTTAAAATTACTCTTTAAGCTCATTATTATTTATGATTGAAAATACTTTTCAATACTCTTTTTTTCATTCTCTGATAATTTTAAAATACTTGTTGCTCTTTGATATGAACAATTTAGCTCATTCATTACATTTCTTACATGTTCTATATTCTTTTCTTTACGTTCTATTTGTTTACCTTGATCAATTCCTTGAGTAATTCCTTGACTGATTCCTTCATTCCTTGCTTCTAATGCAATACTTTCCCCTAAATCACACATATCTTTGACCTCACTTTCTATTTTCTTTGTATCAAATCCATACTCTTCTATAATCATCTGTTTTCCTTTATAATCTAATACATTATTTAAAAGGACCATCAATGGTGTCAATAATTCATCATATTCTTCATACTTTTTATTTAAGTCATGTTCTTTGTTTAAGTATATCACAAGAATTACTCCCTTGTCATAAACTTCTTTTTCTTCTACTGTTGTTCCATAAATAATCCTTTCATTTGTTTCATAAGCGTTCATATGCCCATCTTTTCTTTTTGGTGCCTTTGGCATGATCCATAATGAATAGACCTTCTTCATTCCATCATAGTTTTTATCATCATACTCTGTTCCCCATTGTCCTGACACTATTCTTGAAACATAAGCATAGCCTCTGGTAATGATAGAATATCCTGGATAAAGATTATTCTGTATTTCTACATTTAAATAAACTCGTATATTCTTTTTATCTTCTTGTGGTACATCAATATAACATAAAATATCATAATAAACCATACCTTCATCTTTGATAAAGCCCTCTTTATCTACAAGATGAAAATGTGGATTGACTATTCGATCACCTATATGTACCCCTTTTATCAATCTTCTAATTTCCTCAACACTTAAATACTTTGCTTCATCTACAACTGCCTTTATGATTCTTGATAATACTTCTTCATTTCCTATGATCATCTTACATAAATGGTCATACATTGTTGTTTGTTTACTCGTTGTTATTTTATTGATTGTTTCCATAAGTAGTCCTCCTACTTATTTATTCGCTCTTTTTTTATTTTTTTCTTCTTTTTTGTAAAAAAAATTGGAAATTTCTTTCCAATTATCTACCAAGCGCTAAATTAGCAAGTTCATCTGCTCGATCATTATAACGATTGATTTCTGTTTTATGTGTGACATGCGATTTTACTTTAACAAAAGTAATGTCAATTTGTTTTTGATATTCTTTCATTTGTTTTACATAAAGCTTTTCAAGTCTTTCATCTTCATTGACCCATGCACCTGTTGCATAAAAGGCCACACCTTCATAATCATGAATCAAATACATTTTCTTATAGCCTTGTTGAATGCAATAGGAAACTGCATCTAACGCTGCTTTTAATTCTCCCATTACTTGATTATATTCTACAAATTCATCATCAAATTTTTGACAGTTTGTATATATTTCTTGATTATTTTCAATAATTACAACGCCAAAGCTATACGCATAACATGTATCTCCATTTGTTAAACAACTTCCATCTACATATGCATAAGGAACATCTTTTTCATTTAAATTAAGTTGTGATTCATCCATTGTTTGTTTAAAAGAAGCAATATAGCTCTCTACATCTTTTAGTTCTTCTTGCAAAAATCCTTTATAAACATACTTTCCCCCGCTTACAAGTTTTTGACAATCACTCCATTGTTTAAACTTATAAACCTCTTTTGTGAGTTTATCAATTGCGACATATAGTACCTTCTTTGCCATTTTTTCATCTCCATTCATCCTTACAATTATAACAAATAAAAAGAAGAATCAAAACGATTCTTCTAATATTTATAGAATCCTTCTCCCGAAGCCATTCCAAGTTTACCTTCATCAATATATTTCTTTAACATCTTCGCCATTCCTTTAAAATTATAAGGAGCTAAAAATGAAGGAACTTTTAAATACATTGAAACAATATTATAAGCTGTTGTAAGTCCTACAGTATCTAAAATTTGGAAAGGTCCTTTAGGCGCACCTGTACCTAATGTCCATGCTTTATCTATGCTTTCAGGATCACTAATACCATTAACATAAAGATCCATTCCTGAAAATAATAAAGGAACAAGCATTGAATTTAATAGATATCCTGATTTTTCCTTACGTACAGGTAAAGGAATCATTCTTATTTCTTTAGCAAAATCCATAATCAAATCAAAATACTTTTGATCTGTTTGTTTTTGTGCCATAACTTCTGTCATATTATTTTTCCAAATACTATTAGCAAAATGTAAAGATAAATATTTATCTGGACGTTTTGTATATTTAGCGAATTTTGATGGTAATAATGTCGATGAGTTTGTGACAATCACTGTTTTTTCCGGTAACAAGTCTGCCATCTTTTTATAAATATCTATTTTTTGTTCAACATTTTCAGCCATTGATTCAATAATCAAATCCGCATCGCTCACTGCTTTACTTAAGTCTAATTCCAATTTAATATTTTCATAAGCAAGATTCGCTTTTTCTAAACATTTTTCTTTATCAAAATCTTCATAATCACTAATACCCATAGCCCAATTTTGAGGTGTTTTACCTTCATCACTTGCCATCAACGTAATCGTATCATGATAAACTTCTTTTAAATGATCTAACTTAGGTTGACATCTACCAATACTTCCTTCACTTCTAAGCCAAATTGTAACATTAAATCCACAATACGCTGCTTGATACGCAATCTGGCTTCCTAAAACGCCTCCACCAATAACAACAACATTTTTAATATCCATAAACAATACCTCCTAAACTCATTTTACCATTTTGTTAAAATGTTCACAAAAGATATTTTCATTTTTAGTTTGAACTCCATATAAAAAAAGAATCCTATTTCTAGGATTCCTTTACACTATTCAGCTTTAGTTGAATTTACTTCTTCAAACATTTGAGGAATAACATGTTTATCTTCTTTATTTTTATATTTGAAATAAACAACTGTTAATAATGAACATACAATTAAGATTCCAGCAAATACTGCAATTTCAACTGAAATTGAAGGAGCTGTCATACTAATTGTTTTTCTAAATCCATCTACACTATAAGTATATGGTACAAATTTATGAATAGCTTTGTAGATAGCTGGACCTGTATCTAATGGATAAGTACCAGCAGAACCACCTAAGTTAACAATCATGAATACAAGTAACAAGAAGTCACCAATAAATCCTGTTGTTAAACTTAATAACATAACGAGTGACATAAATGCCGCCGATACGAGAATCGCAAGCAAGTATGTTAAACCTAAGTTAACAGGTTCAAATCCATTAATTAATCTTAAAGCAGTTACCATAACGATTGCAGCTAATGTAGAAACTGTATACATAACAGTTGCTTTACTAGCCCAATATTTCCATGCATTTTCAGCTTTCTTAATACCACGTCTAATTGGATACATTAAGGCAAATGCTAAGCATGTTACATATAAACCAACTGACATCATATATGGAGCCATGGCATGTCCGTTATTTTCAACTTTAGAAATTTCTTTATGACTTGTTTCAACTGGAGTAGCAACCATATCTGTTGTCTTATCAGTTGAATCAATCTTACTTTCTTCTGCACCAGATTTTAATGCATCATTTAAAGTATTTACTCCATCAGCTGCACTTTCAATACCTTCACCTAAAGTATCAGAACCAGCAGCTAACTTACCAGCACCGTCACTAATTTGACCAGCACCACTTGCTAATTGATTAGCACCATTCATTAATGTTGAATTATTGCTTACTAATGTTGAAGTACCATTAGCTAACTTGTCAACACCACTTGTTAAAGCTGTAATTCCTTTAGTTAATTCAGGTACACTACTATTTAATTTTGAAGTACCTGCAGCTAAATCTGATGCACCACCTGTTAATGATGTATTGTAACCTGTAAGTTGTTGTAATCCATCTTGTAAGCTAGCTACACCAGCTGTATAAGCTTGAACACCTGTTAATAATCCTTTTTTAGAATCAGTTAATCCAGTATTAACTTGACTTAATCCGTTATCAACTAATTTACTAGCTTGAATCAATCCAACATTTTCTTGATCATTAACTGGATCAGCTGAAACTTTTGTTAAAGCTTGTTGAATTGCATAAATACCATTAGCTGAAGTTAAAGATTTTTGAGATAATTCATTTACTTGAGTAGCTAAAGTATTAGTTGTATCTAATAAACCTGCAGTTTGATCAGTTCCTAATAGATACGTATTAATTGTACTAGATGACTTTAAACAATTAATCAATGCAGCATATTGTTCCTTATCAAGAATATATTCATTTTGATTAGGATTTTCAGTTTGTAAACTTTGAAGTACTTTTAATGCATCCACATTATTTTGATTAGATTGATTTGCCATACTTTTTAATACTGTTGTAGTATTATTAATTTTAGGTAATTGTGTATCGTTAAAATCCATTGCTTGTTGAGCAAGTGCAGTCAACTCTTCTTGAGTAGGTACACCAGCTGCAGCAATTTGATTTGATAAATCTTGTAATCCTTTTGTTATAGAACTATTAACTCCTTGTACTTGTTGTACACCAGCAGTTAATGTTTTAACTCCATTAACTAAATCTTGACTATTCGCATTTAATTGATTTGCACCATCTAAAGCTTTACTTACATTTTCTGTATAATCATTAATACCTTTGTTTAAAGTTTGAGCACCATCGTTTAATTGATTAATGCCACTAGCTAATTCTGGAGTTTTAGTACCTAAAGTACCAACACCAGATTTTAATTGATAAACACCATCGTTTACTGTAACAACACCATCAGTATAGCTTTTTAATCCTTTAGTTAAAGTATTTGTACCATCTTTAAATGTTAAAGAGCTACTTGCTAATACTTTTAAGTTATCACTAATTGTTTTGTTACCATCTTCTAATTGAGTCATACCATCAGATAATTGTTGAGTACCATCGCTGGCTTCCGCAAATCCATCTGACATAGTTCCAATTGAAGTAAAGATTGTTTCAGCATATGTTTTTGTTACTGAAGCTGAAACTTCAGCTTTGATTTTAGCGATTGCTGAATCATCCATTTTTGATGCAACATAGTTTGTACCTGGGTTTGTTGTATAATTTAAAACCATCTTTTTAGGATTTTTATCCAACAAAGTTGTTGCATTTTCTGAGAAATTGCTTGGAATCGTAATGACCATATAATAGTCACCATTTTTTAGTCCCTTATTTGCTTCTTTTGAATTTACAAAATGGAAATCTAATGATTCGTTGTCTTTTAATTTTTCGACAAGTTGATCACCAACGTCTAATTTCTTATCGTTGTATTCAACCGCCTTATCTTTATTAACGACAGCGACAGGAAGATCACCACTGTTTCCATATGGATCCCACATAGATCCAAGGAAGACAACTGTGTAAATACTAGGAATAAGAATAAGAGCAACTAAAACAATTTGAATCCAATGATTTTTTAAAATGTTTTTCCACTCTTGCTTAATCATAAATATCCTTCTTTCTATCTTCTATAGACATTTTACGTCCATAGATATATAATGTCTATAGAGTATTATAATTTTTTCAATATAAATGTCAATATTCTTACATACAAAATATAAAAAATTAGTTATAATAAAAAAAGGGAAGGGATTACAATGAGAATAAGAAAAAGTTTTGAACAAGCAATTTGTATTTTATTGCTTATTGGAACAAGTGAAGGACCATTAAAAAGTCATGAACTTAGTAAAAAATTAGATGTTTCTGATTCATATTTAAAGAAAGTAACAAGACAATTGGTTGTTGCAGGTCTTATTACTTCTAAAGCAAGTAAATTAGGTGGTTTTATTTTAAATAAAGAAATGAACGATATTTCATTTTTAGATATCTTTGAAGCAATTGAAGGAAAAGAAACTTTCATTGAAACAACACATCTTGTTGATAAAGTCTTTGATCCTGCTTTAAATCTACATCATACTGAAGATATCATTATGAATCATTTAAATGCAGCAGAAGATCAATACAAACAAAAACTTAAAGAAATTAATCTTGGTGAAATCACAAACTATGTTCATCAAAATACAATATAAAAATAGGCTATTTGAATAAGCCTATTTTTATTATATGGTTCTATTTGTATTTTTTTCTTAAATCATTTAATATTATTGTAAATTAAGAAAGAGGTCAACCTATGTCAAGAGGATCAGTAGAACTAACAAATGCAAGAAAAAATGAAATCATTGAGGCTTGTTCACTACTTTATAAAGAAAAAAATTATAATGAAATTACCATCAAAGATATCGCTAATGCAACCACGCTAACAAGAACAGCTCTCTATAAATATTATCAAACAAAAGAAGAAATATTTTTAAGTTTACTTCAAAGAGAATACGATAACTGGAATCAAGAGTTACTTAATATCATTCATTCTAATACTGCTTTAGAAAAAAAAGAAATTGCTCATTTATTATCTGTATCTTTAGAAAACAGAATTCAATTATTGAAATTGATGTCTATGAACAATTTTGAATTAGAAGCTCAAAGTCGTTTTGAATGTGTTGTTGAATATAAAAAGTCTTTAGGTTATTCTATGAAACTTGTCAGAAATATTCTAGATAAATTTTGTTTAGAAATGTCTGATAATAAAAAAGAAAGATTTATTTATTCTTTCTTTCCATTTACCTTTGGTTTATATCCTTATACGGTACTTAATGATAAAGCTAAAAATGCGATGGATAAAGCACAAATAGATTTTCATTATTATTCAATCTATGAATTATCTTATAATTGTATAATAACTTTATTAAATGATGAAACAGTATAAACTGTTTTTTCTTTTCTTTTTATATTGACACTGTGTCATTTTAAGAATATGATTTTTATAGTGACACAATGTCAATATAGGAAAGAAGGAATAATTATGAAAGAATTTAAATATCTTAATTCTCCATTAAAACTAGGAAATCTTGAATTAAGAAATCGTTTTGCTGTTGCACCAATGGGAGTTGGTTTCATTTATTCACCAGATGGGCAAATAAATGAAAGAGGATTAGAATACTATGAAAGAAGAGCTAAAGGTGGATTTGGTCTTGTCTTCTCGGGATCATTTAATAGTGATTTAGATGTCGATGTTGATAATCCTTTAGCTGCAAATCCTCTTAAAAATCCTATGGGATTTATTAAAACATCATTAGAATTAAATCGTAGAATGCATATTTATAATACAAAAACAATTGCTCAAGTAACTATAGGACTTGGTCGAAACTATCCAAATTATCTAGCACCAAGTGCTTTACCAGTTTATGATTATCCAGAACTTACTTCCCCTGAAATTACAATTGAACAAATTCATCAAAAAGAAAAATATATGATTGAAGTGGCTAAACTTTGTAAACAAGGTGGTTATGATGGATTTGAAATCCATGCCATGCATTGGGGATATTTATTAGATCAATTTTCTATGAGTATTACCAATCATCGAACAGATGAATATGGTGGAAGTTTAGAAAATAGAATTAGAATTGCTAAAGAACTTATTCAAGGTATTAAAGATGCTTGTGGAAATGATTTTATTGTGACTATCCGTCTTGGATTAAAAGCTTTTATGAAAGATTTTAATAAAGCAAGTTTTGATGGAAAAGAAGAACATGGACGTGATATTGATGAAGCTATTGAAATTGCTAAGATGTTAGAATCTTATGGATTAGATGGTTTATCTGTAGATACAGGTGTGTATGATTCATTCTATTATGCTTGTCCACCAATGTATATTCCTGCTGGATTTGCTATTGAACTCGCTGGAAAATTAAAAAAAGAAGTTTCTATTCCAGTTATGTTAAGTGGACGAATGGTTGATATGCAACAAAATGAAAAAGCAATTGAAGATGGAAAAATTGATGGTGTTGTTTTAGGTAGGCCATCCCTTGCCGATCCAGACATTCCTAAAAAAATAGAAATGGGAACACCTGAAAAAATTAGACCATGTATCGCATGTAATCAAGGATGTATGTATCGTTTACTTGAACAAGGGGTTGATTCCTATTGTGCCGTTAACCCAGAATTAGGAAAATCAAATGATTATTTACCTCATCCTACTCTTGAAAAGAAAAATATTATGATTGTCGGTGGTGGTGTTGCTGGTATGGAAGCAGCAAGAACATTAACATTAAGAGGTCATAATGTCACTCTTTATGAAAAGAGTAATGTATTAGGTGGTAATTTAATTCCTGCTGGTATTCATTCTTTTAAAAAAGAAATTCATCAACTTAATGAATGGTATAAAAAAGAACTGGATCGTCTTCACATTAAATATCATTTAAATACTGAATTATCTAAGGAAGATATTCTTAATAAAAAACCAGATACTGTTATTCTAGCAACAGGTTCTACACCTATTATGCCTCCAATTCCAGGAATCGAAAATGCTGTTAATTGTTTAGATTATTTAAAAAATGAAAATCATTCAGATGATCATACAATTATTGTTGGTGGTGGTTTAGTTGGATGTGAAATTGCTTATGATTTATTAAAAAACAGTCATAAAGTAACAATTATTGAAGGAAAAGAAAGTATTTTAAATGGTCCAGTTCCAGCAATCAATAAAAAATTCTTATTAGATGCCTTTGAATATTATCATGGAAATGTCATTACAAACGCCATGGTAACTCAAATAGATAAGAATGGTGTTCACTATAAAAAAGATGAACAAGAACAATTTATAGAAGCCAATGCAACAGTTATTTCTGTAGGATTTAAATCATTGCCTTCTATGGCACGAGACCTTTATGGAAAAGGTATTGAAGTTTACGAAATTGGTGATGGTAAACAAGTTGGAGATATCTATACATCTATTGGTTCTGCCTATGAAATTGCTCGTGAAATATAAAAAACTTTGATTTTTCAAAAATAGACTTTGTCATTTCGACAAAGTCTATTTATTTTATTTTCTATTCAATTTTTTTCTTGTTATCGTAACAAACAATCCAACAAAAGATATCATGAGAAGTGCACCATATAATACAAAATTAGAAGTATCTCCTGTTTTTGCAACTGTACTATTTTTATTATCTTGTTTTACAGTTGTACTTTCATTCTTATTACCTGTTACTTGTTCTAGATTACTATCATTAGATGCACCTTTAACAACTGTGAATGTTGTACTTGCCAAACCATCATTCCATACAATTTCAAATGTGTGTTTTCCTGCAGTTAATGTTTTAAGATAGTCTTCTTTTAAAGTTACAATAGTTGAACCTTCACTAACAGTATAATTCTTTGCATCAACAACAGTACCATCTACTTTTACACATTTGAATTTTGAAAACTCACCATTACCTCTAATTACAAGATCTTTATGAGTATCTTGCAACCATGAACTATCAGCTCCATCTAAAATCTTGTAGTTTACTTGTTCTGAGGATGGTAGAAGTTTAGAAATTTTTTCTGTTTCTTCATACTTACAAACTTCACAAACTCTCTTCTTTTCTCCTTCTTGATTTTCAGTCGCTTCTCGTACAATTTGCCAATTACCAAATTTATGTCCTGTAGCTTTAATAACAATAGGTTCACTTATAGAATTTGTCATATTGCTATCTGAATACATTAATCCACAATCTTCACATTTCCAATATTCTTCAAATCCATCTTCTGTACAAGTGGCCGATTGCCCATTCACTTTAACAGCATGATGTTTACCATCATAATCTTCACATATATTAGCCTTCAACTGATTAGTTTCTACTTTGCTAACTCCATCAATATCGCGTGGTTCATCCCCTCCAACAGATTTAAGCTCTGGATTAAGTGTTTTATCAAAAGAACAATCTTTTAGAATTGTATTTCCCTCGATATATCCTGTATATCCACCTAATTCATATTTTGAAGAAATACCGCTCACTTTACCTGCAGCATGACTATTTTCAACATTAGACGATTCTAGTGTTCCCGCAAAAGTTCCTACCTTTGGTTCCCATTCACTTACTGTACTAGTTACATTACCTTTTGCAATGCAATTTTGAATTGTAGCATTTTGTGCAAATCCAATAAAACCTCCAGCATTCCAATCATTTGCCGTTATTTCTACGTCAGCCAAACAATGTTTGTATGTAGAAAGCAATTTTCCATTATCATTATCTAACGCATATCCAACAAAACCACCTAGCGCCCAATTTCCAGTAATTTTTCCTGTAGCAGTACAATTTTCATAAATAGATCCGCTATCCATTCCAACAAAACCACCACTATTATCTACACCAGAAATTTGAACATTTTCTACCATACAATTCGAAACTTTAATTCTGTTTACATTTCCTAGCATTCCACCAGCAATATTACCATAATTAGCAAGTCCATCGATTTGAATTAAACCTCTAGATACAACAATATTATCAAATTTTACAGTACATCCCGAATTAGTCATCACAAATCCTACAAGAAGTCCATTATTTGTTTCGTTTAGTCCAGTTCCATTATTATAAATAGATCCATTCTTAATCGTCAAATTTACTACTCCACAATTTATACTGCTATTTGAACAAAGAATGTTACCAAAAAAACCGCCACAATATTTATCATTTTGTTGATCAACAATCATTCCAGAAACTGTCTTACCATTTCCATTAAAATATCCACAAAATGGTTTGTTATCTGTCATTCCACTACTATACCATCTATACAATCCAATTGGAACCCAACAATATTTTTGTAAATCTATATCATTTTCTAATTTAAAATACTGTCCAGTATATTTTTCTCCTCTTGCTACATCTTTAGATAGTTTAGCTAACTGTTCTGCTGTTTCAATTTACCATGGATCTTCTGCTGTTCCACTTCCTCCTGCAAAATCAGTCGCTGCATAATCTGTCCAAATACCATTTGGAGCATCTTTCGCAAATACTGGTATTGACATACATGTAATACTAAAGAAAATACTTATTATAATTCCTAATATAAAACTTTTATGTTGTCCTTTTCTCATTCTATTTTACCCTCCTTTTTATTATATATTTTATCGATACTCCCTGTATCATTATTTTATATAAGAAATCTAAAAATGTCAATTTATAAACATAAGCGCTTTCATTTTTTTATAAATAAAACTCAAGGTGTCACCTTGAGCAAAATATTTACCAAATCTATTATAAAATACATCTTTCTTTTTTATTAAATAACAATTCTAATAAATGAACACACTTTCCTTTTCCTAAAAGAATTCCTTTTAAACATCGATTACATGTACAAATTACTTGTTTATTATGAAATTGTTGAACATATTCTTGCATATATTTTTCTTGTATTTCTTTAGGATAATGTGATAGATGTGTGTCATCTAGATCTTTTGTTTCAAAGTGAAGTGTTCCACAAAAAATAGAGTTTTCTTTATTCTTTTCTATTTCAATGACTTCAATATTCATTTTCTTTAAAAGATTTCTAACTGCTTGATGAACTTCAGGATGATCACAATCTCGATAACAATCTTGAAGATACATTTTTTGACCATGATAATCAGGAAATATAAAATCATCTAATTGATCAAAATATTCCCAAACTGACATGGTTTGTTCCTTGTCTTCAATTTGTTTTCGACAAGCTTGACAAACATATAAAGCTACATCTTCTTTTTCTAATTGTCTTTGATCTATTTTACAACACTTTGCGATTGGCATTTTTTCTTTAAAATATTCATTTACTTCTTTTGCTATTTGAGGATGCATAGCAGTAAAATTGCAACTTGGATAATAAATATACATATTCTTTTTCTCCTAAATCATTTGAATAACAACTTCACTGATTCCTGCAAGAACCATAACTAAGATTGGATTCATTTTATATTTTCTAAGCAATATTAAACAAAGAATAAAAACAACGATTGCATGATATCTTATATAAGAAATACCAATTAACGAATCTTTAAAAAATGAAGAAATCAAAATACTAATCCCACTAATCGCAATCATCGAAACAACCGCTGGTCTTAAATAAGAAAGAACCGTTTTCATTACTTTCATATCTTTATACTTTACATAAAAGTATGCAAGCAATGATACAAGAATACATGAAGGTAAAATACAACCAAAGGTTGCAATAAGAGCACCAGGTAAATGGGCTACATATTGCCCGACAAACGTTGATGAATTGACGGCAATAGGTCCCGGTGTCATTTGAGAAATTGTAATAAGATCAGTAAATGTATTTTGACTGATCCAATGATATGTAGAAATAACCTGTTGACTGATAAGTGGTAAAGCAGCATAACCACCACCAAAGCTAAAGAGTCCTATTTGAAAAAACGCCCAAAAGAGTTGTAAATAAATCATGCCTTTTCCCTCCTTATAAATAACTCAACAAGTGCTAGTAAAATACACCCTAAAATAATGTACATAATATTTATATTGAAAAAGCAATTTAAAACAAATGCTCCTAACATAATAACAATGTTTCTTTCTTTATGTTCATCCATGACACTTAATGCCATATCATAAACAACACTTACAATGATTGCTCCAATTCCTGCTCGCATTCCAAGAAGCATCGCACTGATTATTTTATTAGTAATAAAAATCTTATAGAAATAAGCAATCACACTAATTATGATAATCGGTGGAATGATTGTCCCTATCACACAAACAATAATGCCTAAAATACCTGCCATTTTGTAACCTAAAACGATTGCCCCATTAACAGCAATCGCTCCTGGAGCACTTTGTGCAATCGCTACTAAATCCAACATTTCTTTTTCATCAATATAATGAAGTTGATCGACAAATCTTTCCTTTAATAAAGAAACAATCACATAACCTCCGCCAAAAGTAAATGCGGATAAATAAAGTGTTGATGTAAATAATTCAAGTAATAATCTTCTTTTTTCTTTCATTTTCTTCACCTACTTCATCATAGTACACATTGATTCATCTGTAAAATATTATATAATTATAATATACATAGGTATTTACCTATATAGGAGGATTTATGACACTAAGACATTTAGAAATATTCATGAGCGTTTATCATTATAAAAGTATTACCAAAGCAGCCAAAGAACTTCATATTAGTCAACCTTCAGTTTCTCTTGCCATTAAAGAACTCGAAGAAAAGTATCAAACGATTCTTTTTGACCGAATGAATCGTCAAATTTATCCTACAGAAAAAGCACATCTTTTATATAATCATTCCATGCAAATTCTATCATCTCTAGAAAACATGGAAAATGAAATGTATAACGACCAAGTAAAAAGTATTTCTTTTGGTTGTAGTATGACACTTTCTCAAGTGTTTCTACCTCATCTTTTAAAAACACTTAGAGAACAATATCCTACTATTGATTTTCATATCAATGTCAACAATCTCAAAGAAATTGAAGAGCAACTTTTAAAAAATGAAATCGATTTTGCCTTAATCGAAACAACACCACTTCATCAACTTCATAAAATACCTTTTTATCAAGATGAATTGGTAATCGTTGTAAACAAAAATCATCCTTTGTTAAAAACAAACAATCTTAAAGAACTTGAAAATTATGATTATTATTCAAGGGAAAAAGGAAGTTCAATTTATGAACTTGTACAAAGTTATTTTATTTCTCATAAACTTGATATTCATACTTCTATTGAATGCGTGAATCCTTCTGCTTTAATAGAACTTGTTCACTATAATGATGGTTTTACCATCTTACCAAGTTCTCTTGTTAAAAATGAAAAAGAGATAGCTCTTTTAAAAAATAAAGATTTTAAAATTCAAAGAACTTATCATATTGTTATGCATAAAGATAAAAAGCTTCCATCTCTTTATCAAGAAATCTTTGAACTAATTCAAAATTATCCAAAATAAAAAGACAATGAATTCCATTGCCTTTTTATTTTGCTTTAATAGCCCATCGCATCTTTGTAGATTTCGCTCTAGAATTACGATGACATTCTTCTTTTGTTGGACGAATGACATTTCGACAAACATCTTCGTAAACTCCACTATTTTTCATTTCTTTAAAAGCTTTTTTAACAATACGATCTTCTCCTGAATGGAAAGTTAAGATAGCAACTCTTCCACCTGGTTTTAGGATTTCTGGAAGTTTTTCCATAAATTCATAAAGCACTTCAAATTCTTGATTCACTTCAATTCTTAAAGCTTGGAAAACTCTTGCTGCTGTTTTATTAACAAGATCTTTTCTATTTTTATCTTCAATAAAGTTTAAAGTTTTATCAATGATTTTATAAAGTTGTCCTGTCGTTTCAACTTCCATACCTGAACGTATAAATGAATAAATATTTTTAGCAAGAAGGTCAGCATAAGGTTCATCTGAATTTTCTTCTAAAATATTTTCTAATTCCTCTTTTGAAAGTTCTTTTAAGATTTCAGAAGCCGGTTTTCCCATTTTAGGATTCAATCTTAAATCGAGTGGTCCTTCTTTTTTATAAGAAAATCCTCTTTCAGGATTATCAATTTGCATTGAAGAAACACCTAAATCTGCCAAGACAAAATCAAATTTTCCATATTTTTCACTAACTTCATCAATATTTCTAAAGTTTGTAAGAATTGATGTAAAAATATTTTCATCAAAACCTTTATTCCTTATTCTTTGAGTTGTCTTTTCTATTTCAATAGGATCAATATCCAATCCATAAACATGACCTTGACCTTCTAACTTTTCTAACATTTTAGAAGTATGGCCACCATACCCTAAGGTACAATCCAATCCAATTTGTCCAGGCTGAATATCTAAAAACTCTAATATTTCATCAACCATAATAGAAATATGCATTCCTGCTGGTGTACTCCCTTTAGAAATAACTTTTTCAATCGTTTCTGGATACATTTCTGGATTTAATTCTTTATATTTTTCATCAAAGCTTCTAGGATGTGTTCCTTTATATCTTTTTCTTCTTTTATGTATTTGTTCACTCATAATTATTCCTCATCTCTTTACTCTTTATAATATAACGAATAATCTTTTAAGAAACAATAGAAAGATAACAGACTTATTATTAGCAGTAATAAAAAACTTTTTTCTATTTTGAATATATAAAAAATAAGTTTTTATTCTATTGGTTGTTGATAAAAACCCCCATAAAAATTTTCAGTTTTTATAACATTAACTATCAAATCAGGATCCACATCTTTCATTAAGTCTATAATATCTTGGACTTCATAACTTGAAACGACCGTATGTAATAAATTCATTGGCTGTTTTGAATAACCTCCAATAGCCTCAACACAAGAAATACCATGACGATAATATTGGATATAGGCATCCACAATTTCTTTTGCTTTTCTTGTTGTTATTTGTAATGTTACACGTTCATAACGATGATAAAAAGAATCGATTGTTTTTGTTGATATAAATTGAAATAAAATAGAATATCCTGCATGGATCCAACCAAACATTGATCCAAATATCATAAGAATTAGAGTATTAAAAACAAAAACATATTCCCATATAGATTTACCCTTTTTATTAGAAATATAGAGAGCAATAAAATCTGTTCCTCCAGTAGAAGCGTTTCCTCTAAGCACAAGAACTGCCATTAATCCATAGGAAACACCTCCAAAAGTAATATTTAATAAAATATCATTAAATAAAGGTTGAAATTGACACACTTTTAAAAAGAAACTCGCCAAAAATACTTGTAGTAATGAAAAGAGTGTAAATCTTGGGCTAACATTTTTATAGCACAAAATAGCAACAGGTACATTTAAAACAATCATGCCTAATGATGTTGAAAACGAAAAACCAAAATAAGTAGAAGTAATTTTTTCAATAAGAATAGCTACCCCTGTAAATCCACTTGATAATAAATTTGCAGGTTGAATAAAGACTTGAATGACATACGCTTGACTTAACGCAGCAACAAAAACACAAAGAAGCGTTACTAATGTTCTTGCTTTTTTATTTTTATTTAGTTTTTTTAGCATATACTTTTTACAATTTTTTCAACTAGTTCTTTGGATACAACATCATAATCATTTTCATGAGGAACAGGTGCATAAGCATAAGAAACCTCATGTCTGTGTGTAGTTGGATCATTGACCCAGTCTTTACAAGAACTATGAACTTGATAAATTCCTGTATACTCCATCATTTCTTTGGCGTTACTTGCATTCATACCACTTCCTGCAAGTATTTCAATTTGACTTCCATATTTTTCTTGTAAATCTTTAATTAAATCTTTTCCATCCATTGCTTTAGGTTTTAATCCACTAGTAAGAATACGATCCACCCCTAATTCAATTAATAATTCTATCGAAGCATAAGGATCTTCAACACAATCAAAAGCACGATGAAAAATCACTTCTCCTTGATAACTTTTTATAATTTCAATCATTTCTTTTGTTTGTTTAATACAAATAGAACCGTCTTTATTTAAACAACCAAAAGCAATTCCATCGGCTCCATTTTCTAATAAAGATTTTGCATCTTCTTTCATCACTTCAAATTCAATCTCGTTATAACAAAATCCTGCACCTCTTGGTCTTACCATCGTAATTACTTTTAAATTTGTATTCTTTTTTGTAAGTTTTAAAGATGCTAGAGATGGTGTTAAACCACCTAAATGTAAAGCACTATTAAGTTCAATGCGTTTTGCCCCACCATGATAAGCATTTAAAGCATCTTCATAACTTCCACAACATATTTCGATTATTCTTTCCATACTCTCTCCTATAACATTCCTAAATAGTAAATTCCTAATGCATATATTTTTGCATTTTTAATCAAATCCTCAATTTTCATCCACTCATTTGGTTGATGTCCAATACCTTTTTGACCCGGAAAACTTGGGCCAAAAGGAACAATATGAGGCATTAATTTAGCATAAGTTCCTCCTGTAGTGGTAACAGGTGTTCCATCTAACTGCGTTATTTGTTCATAAGCCTTAGATAACAAAGAAACCATTGGACAATCTTTTTCAAATTTTACGGGAAAATAATGTTGAACACATGATACTTCCATATTTTTTGCTTTTTCTCTAATTGTCTCAACAATTGTCTCTAGCGTCATACTTGCAGGATAAGAAAATGTAACCGAAAAAACAAGTTTATTTTTTTCGTGTTTCAATACAAAATTACGCATTTCATTTATACCAAATTCTTCATCTTTAAAATTTAAACCAAGTTTTTCAGCATTCGTATTAGCATTTAAAAAATAGTTATTAATAAACAAAAAAAATTCATCAACTTGTTTTTCTTTAGCACTTATTTCAATAACAGCTCTTCCTCTTTCTCCATAAACAACAGGATACTTACAGTCCGGCGTCCAACCCATGACTGGAGGCTTTTCATATTTCAAATAATACTCTAAGTCTTTAAATCCTGTTTCTTCATCACAGCCAAAAATAATTCTAACAGGCTTGTGAAGTTTAATATTTAGTTCTTTAATCGCATATAATGCATACAAGCATGTCATAATTGGACCCTTATTATCTAATATTCCTCGTGAATAAATATATCCATCTTTTTCATATGCACTAAATGGAGGATGTTTCCAACCTAAACCTGTAGGTACAACATCTAAATGTCCAATAATGCCTATATAATCCTCACCTTCACCATATTGTGCATATCCTATATAGTGATCTAAATTTTTTGTTTCAAACCCCAAAGATTGAGCAATTTCTAAAACCTTATCAAGAGTTAAAGCAATATCTTTACCAAAAGGTGCCCCTTGTTGAAAAGCCCCTTCAACACTTGGCATTTTTACAATCGTTTTAATATCCTCTATCATTTTTAAAGAAAGCATATCTATTTTTTTTATAATTTCTTCTTCCATCCTATTTTTCCTCTAAAGGTGCCATTCTTGTTTTCATATAATGATCAAGCCATTCTTGACTTGCAACTTCATGAATACATTTTCCATCTTTATTTTTTGTAAGATAAACAGTAGGTTCTTGATTTTCTGTTGCTACCGCAAATGAAAATCCTTCAATATTAGTTGCAACTCCCCATTCTCCTTTATTATTCATCGCAATTAACGATAAATCCCCTGCATGTCCTCTTCTTTCTTTTAAACGATGATCAAGTTGATTAACTGCTTTTTCACAAGCTGCTTGGGGGTGCATGCCTTCTGCCATTAAGCGAACGATTTCATAAGAAATACATCCTTTCATTAGATCTTCCCCCAATCCAGTTGCTGAAGCTCCACCTACACTTGAATCAACATAAAATCCTGAACCCGCTATCGGTGAATCTCCAACACGTCCTTTTTTCTTCATAAATAAACCACTTGTCGAAGTTGCTGATGTCATTTTTCCTTGGTGGTCAAGACATACCATACCAACTGTATCATGTCCTGCATAAGGTTTTATTTCTTGTTCACGTACTTCCTTTACTCTATTTCTATAATGAATTTTAGCACGATCTGTAAGCATGTTTTTACGTTCAAAGCCTTCTTTATGCGCAAATTTTTCAGCCCCTTCTCCAACTAAAATATTATTTACTTTTTCTTTAGATAAGCGTCTAGCAATTGATACCGGATTTGCAAAATCTTTAATAGCGGCAACTGCTCCAATACTTAATGTATCTCCGTCCATATAAGCTGCATCTAACTCTACTTCCATTTCTTCATTAGGAAGTCCTCCATACCCAACTGATTTATAATAAGGAAAATCTTCAACCGCTTTTATTGCTGTTTCTATTGCATCTCCTGCATCTCCTTTTTCTTGTAAAATATGGCTTGCTTCACTAATTCCTTCAACAGCCATACGCCATGTTGCTATTATTCCCCACATTTTCTTTCCTCCTAGTAGAAAGGATGCTAAATAGCATCCTAAAAACAAAATTTTTCTTTAATTTCTTCAATTTCTTTTTCTTGGTAAAGAGCCTTGGCAAGAACACACATTCCCTCTAAAGACTCATTTAACCCTATACCACCCTTTTTAGGTGTTTTAATAATACATAATTTATCTTTATATTCATTGATTGTTTCTTGATTATCATCTGACATGGCCGCAATTGCTTTAGAAGATGTATTTTGATTAATATCGTAAGCAACTCTTGCTGCCATTTTTCCATAATTCAAATAATTAAAACAAGGACCACACATTACAACATCAGGTTTTAATTTATTCACCATTGCACATAGTTTTCGACTTACTTCGTCAGGATTTTTTAGATAAGTCCCGTCTCCGCAATAAAGACATGCCACGACTTTTCCATCTACTTTCTTTAAAAATGGTTCCATCATAACTGCCGGACCTACAGCTTCCTTTTTTGCTCCTAGAGGAATATCATGATCATCTTTAATACCAGCACCTGATTGAATTTGATCATAAATCATGATTATTTTCATAACTTTTCATCTCCTACAAATCATCAAATGAAAGATCATCTAATGAAATATCATCCTCTTCTTCTTGATCATTTTGCATATTTTTTTCTTCTTCAAGATATTGTTTATCCATTATTTTAATAAATGGCATATAGATAAAGATTCCTAAAATTAATAACAACACTTGTAAAAGAGCTCCTGTCCAATTTGTTGCAAGGAAACCAGAAATAACAATTGGTGTTGTCCAAGGAATATTAATTCCAGAACAAATTGGTACTAAATTCATAGCCATTGCAAAATATGAAATAACAATATTCACTGTTGGAACTAATACAAAAGGTATTAATAATGTTGGATTCAATACAATTGGTAATCCAAAAACAATTGGTTCATTAATTCCAAAAATACCAGGAACAAAAGAGAGTTTACCTAAATTTGTAATACGTTTTGACTTACAGAATAAAAGCATTGCAATAACTAATGATAAAGTAGATCCTGCACCACCAAAAGTAGCAAATAAATCTTGGAATTGTTGGCAAATAATATGATGTTCACCAGCAATATTTCCTGCTGACAATGTTTGTAAAATTGGATTGAACACTGCACCAACAACCGAACCACCATTTACTCCAAAGAACCAAAATAAATGTAAGAAAATATAAGCAACAACCATTGCTCCTAATGTGTCTCCTAAATTCAATAATGGTGTTTGTAAAAATTCAAAAATAATTTGGAATACATTTGTACCTAAAAAACCAAAGAATAAGTTAATTGTAAAGAAGACGATCATTACCATCGCCGCTGGAATTAATGCAGCAAATGATTCTTCAACTGTAGGTGGAACACCTGCTGGCATTTTAATTGTCCAACCTTTACGTTCCACATATGTATAAATATGGACTGATAAAAAAGCACACATAATTCCTACAAAAATTCCCTTTGATCCTACCCAACCTAAAGGAATACCACTTAAACTTACATCAACTGCTTTACCTGCCACATCAACACTACCGCTAATTGAATATGGCATAATTAAAAACCATGAAACAACAGCAACTGCTGCACTAAATATCTTATTTGTATTCATTTTTCCAGCAAAGGAATAAGCTATACCAATTACAGCAAAGATTGCCATAATATCAAAAGTAGCCCCTGCTGGTTTAGAAATAAAGGATGCTAATGTCTGTCCTGTTGAAGAATTAACAACAGTTGTTTCTAAAAAATCAATCCAAGCTTGAATTGGAAAGTTCGCTATCAATAAGAAGATCGAACCTCCAATTAATAATGGAGTTGAAACAAGAAAACCATCACGAATTGACATGAGATACTTATTTCTCCCAATCGCCTCCGCTAGAGGCATTAGTATTTTTTCAAGTTTTTTCATCATAAGACTTGTCCTCTTTCTATTTTTTATTCGATTTAATCAGTTTAATTGCTGATTTTAATACTTTTTCACCATTCATCATACCATAGTCCGCTTGATCAATGACTGCAATAGGAATACCCGTATTTCCAAATTGTTCAACTGTTTCTTCGTACATATATTTCACTTGTGGACCTAGTAAAATACAATCAGGCTTATCTTTTTCTATAATTTCTTCAAGTTTATTGTGTGAAAAAGCTGCCACTTTAATAGGCAAATTGTGTGCATTAGCGACACTTTGCATATTACTCGCTAACATACTTGTCGACATTCCTGCACTACAAAATAGATAAATTTTTTTCATTTTCCTTCTCCCTTCTTATTTTTCTAACGAATAAAGACGTTGGTTCAATTTTATAATTTCAAGAGCCATCATTTTAATTGTTTCAGCAGACATAAGTTGATCTTCTGCATGCATCAATAAAATATTTGGTACAACTGTTTCACCATTTGCTTCTTTTTGTATCAAACCTGCATGTGCTTCATGTCCTTTTATAAATTCCTGATCTCCCTCTTTTATTTTTGCTTTAGCTAGATCAAAATCACCCTTTTCAGCAATTTTCATTGCTTCAATATAAAATGATTTTGCTATACCCACCGCAGAAATAATTTGAAAACTAACTAACTCTAAATTGTCCATTTTTGTTCCTCCAATATCTTTACATCCACTATTATAAATATTTCTTTGTCTTTAGGCTGATAGAGCGCTTTCCTAGCAATAGGAAATCAAACACTTACAACCTTTGTATTTCCTATATAGTCATGTATTGCGCGATGCTCCTTGGTAAAAATAACCATCAGCGTACTTATTCCTCCCACAACAAAACCAATATACATCATCGTTGAAACAATATTTACGTTTATACATAAAGAAACAAGTTGATGCCACAATGCACTTGCACTTACTAAGATACCTTCAATAACAATCATTCCTAAACCTTGTCTTAAAATCAATGATTTTAACGATACTTCTTGATTATTTTTTTGAATAATTTTAACTTTACAAATTCGTTTTCCTACTGTTTGTCCTTTATAAGCAAAGAAAGGAATATAAATGTAGTAAAACAAAGCAAAAATTACTCCTATAATCCCCGCAATAAATCCATAAGGTTGTTGAATTTTTAATAAATTTTGTTTTAGCATTGTTCCATACAATTTTTGTGAAACCACAGCAATTGGAAAAGCAGCACAAAGTGCTCCTAAATACCAATCAATAAAATAACTAAGCACTCTTCTTGTTAGAGGTGCATCTTTGTACATATTTCTTTTTGTCATATTCATTAGCTCCTAAGCGATAATTTCTTTCATAAATTCTTCATAATTATTTACTTCTAATAATTGTTCAAATTTCTTTGAATCAGCAACAATACTTGATAGCCAATCAAAAAATATTTTTAATAAATGATTATCTGTTTCTCTAATTCCCAATAAAATAATAAATTTCACATCAAATTCTCCCCATTTCACACTTCTATCTAAAATCAATACAGAAATACATGATTTTTTGGTAGATACTTCTATAGAATGTGGAATGGCAAAACCATACATAAATGAGGTTGCTGAAACTGCTTCTCTTTTAAAAACATCTTCTTTGTATGCTTTTGTAGCTAAATCATTATCTATCAATTCATCACATAAATAATTTAAAATCTCTACTGTATCATGAAATGTTTGATGAACATGAAATAAATTTTCTTTGATAAGTTTTTTTAACATCTTCACCACATCATTGTGATAAAGCTTTTTATCTAATTCATTAAGAAGTTGAAACACTTTACTTTCATCTTCATTATTTACAAATAAAGTTATTTGAAGGGTTGGTATGTCAAGTTGATGTTTTAAAGGGACTGTTGTTAAAATGAAATCCGGTTGACATTGTTCAACCTGAAATTCTTCAAAAAAATGAAATATCTCAAGAATTTCCATTCTCTCCCCAAATCTATTTTTTAATTTTTCTACACAAGGAATAGATAACATTTGATTGTGAGGAATGATTATTATTCCCCGATGACGATACATACTTTGACTTCTTTCATAAGCTGCCCCCAAATGCAAAGCAAGAAATGCCAGCTCGTTTTCGTTAATAGTGTATCCTGTGCATTCAGTAATAACCTCGCCGGAATGTACTGCCATTTCAAAAACCAAAGGGTACTTTCTTTTAATTTCCTTTAAATAAAGATTTGTAACTTTAACATTATTCACCTGTCTTTCCAATAAAGACTGTAAATGTGTAATTAATCCAAGCTTCAAATCATAATCATTTGAAAGATCTATACCAAAATATTCCTTTATTTTATCTATAATTGTATAAAAAATATATTTCAAATTTTCACTTTCTTTTCTATTTCTATTATAGAACTTTCCACTTTTTCCCAATAAAAGATACGAAAATAAAACCACTTCATCTTCAATAACGGGTATATGTATCACTTGCGAAACTTTTGAAAAAAAATCTTTTGCCACCTTATATTCTAAACTGTCCTTTAGTTTTTCATTATAAGTTTTATCTTCAATATAGTTATGATTAATAATTCTTTCTATTGAAACACCTGCATGTATCATAATCATAGGAAAACTCACATCTCTAATGTAGTAATCATTCATTTCACAAACTTCTTCTAATATATCTTTAACTTCTAATAAATCAAAAATTTCCCATAAATCAGCGATAGAATTTAAATTCATAAAATTCCCTTTAGTTTCTTCTGTCAACAAATCTTTATAAAGTTTTCTTTTATCCGCTTCTTCTCCTACTAGATAAATTGTATTTTTATTACGAATAATTTTTAAACTTGAATAACTACTAATCATTCTTCTAATTTTCTTTAAATCATTATCTATTGAATATCCACTAATAAAAACTCGATCTTGCAATTGAATTAAATTAATTTCACTTTCTTTAAACAATAATTCCTGTATTAGCCAAACACATCTTTCATGTGATGTTTGTGGAATAATTTCCTTGGGTTCAATATCTTGTTTTGATAAAAGTGTTTGATCGATATGATAACCTTTCCTTTTATCAGCACTAATTAACAAACAATCATAAAATTGATTAATATGCTCTATATCATTACGAATCGTACGATCTGTAACATTTAGAATATGCGCCATCTCTTTCCCAGTAATCCATTTTTTATCATTCAATAGATCAATTACATGCATTTGTCGGTCATTTAACATATCTTTTTTCCTCCATTTATTATCATTATAACAGTAAATTCTTTTATATAACATTAATTGTGTTTCCTAATTGTTAGGAAACACAAAAAAACAAGGTTTCCCTTGTTAATCCTTAAAATAATAACCAACCCCAACTTCTGTTACAATAAAATGAGGGTGATTCGTATCTTTTTCTATTTTTCTTCTTAAAGTTGCCATAAATACTCTTAAAGCATTTTGATTCGAATGATCCTGATAACCCCATATTTCTTTTTGAATATAATTATGTGTTAATACCTTTCCTCGATGTTCTATCAAAAGTTTCAACAAATTAAATTCAATTGGTGTTAAATGAATTTCCTGTTCATCAATCAATACCTTCCGTGAAATAAAATCTACATACAAATAATCCTTTTGATAGATTTTCATTTCTTCCTCATCTTTTTTGGATAATCTTTTTGCCACTCTAATCCTTGCAAGAAGTTCTCCCATATAAAATGGTTTAACTACATAATCATTCGCCCCTAAATCAAGTGCTTTTATTTTTTCTTGTTCTTCTAAACGTGCCGAAACAACGATAATAGGCTTGGCGGATATCTTTCTAATTTCTTCAATAATTTCCAAACCATCCATATCTGGAAGTCCCAAATCCAAAATAACAATATCTGGTTGATGACTATAAAACAAACTCAATGCTTCATGTCCTTGACTTGTCATCAAAATACGATATCCTTCTTGTTCAAAAGACATTTGTAGAAAATGAGAAATATAGGGATCATCTTCTACAATCATGATTAAATCATTCATTAAACATTCAACTCCTCATTAGGAATAGTAAAAACAAAACAAGCTCCTTGTTCATCATTCTTTGCTTCAATCTCTCCACCATGAGCTTGAATGATAGCTTTACAAATAGCCAGTCCTAATCCTATTCCTTTTTGACTATCATTTGATATATTTGCATCTGTCACAAATTCATCAAAAATATGTTCTAATATATTTTTAGAAATACCAATTCCTGTGTCTTTGATACTAAACTCTATAGCATCTTTTATCTTTTTTACTTGTATAGTGATTTGATCCTTTTCTTTTGTATATTTTAAAGCATTACTTAAAATATTAATAAGTACTTGTACCATAAGTTTCCCATCAACATTGACTAATAATAAATCATCTGGTACTTCTACTTTAACATTCCTTTTTTCAAGTTCCGGTAAATGATGGATAGCTTCATAAATCAAATCATCAACAACCTCTAAGTTTTTATGTAAAACTAAATTACCACTTTCTATTTTAGACATGTTTAAAATATTTTCAACAATTTGTGTCAACCAATGAGCTTGATTATGAATATCTTTTGCTAGTGAATAAATATCCTCACGGCTAAGATTTTCTTGATCCATCATCAATTGACTTGCCCCTACAATTCCTGTAAGTGGTGTCCTTAAATCATGAGAAATGCTTTTTAACATACTATTAAGCATATGTTCTCTTTCCATGGCAACTTTTATTTTTTCTTGTTCTAAATAAGTCAGTTCTCTTTCTAAAGCATTACCTAATTGGTTCGCTGCTGCTTTAATAATAATCATTTGATCTTCATTTAAGTCTTGTTGACTTAAAATTTCAATACTTCCTAAAACTCGATTTATTCCTATAATAGGAATTATTTTTTTACTTTCTTCTTTTATTTCCAAGGAAATGTTTACTTCTATTTGAACACTTTCTTCAATATATTGTGTTCCTTTAGCCAAAATATGTTCTATTCCTGAAACATTTAATAATCTTTCTGATAAAATATAAAGCTGTTTTGAAATACTTTCATTCTTTTTTGAAATAATAATTTGTTTTTGAAAACGATCTGTCAAACTACATGCAATAATAGAGGTCATCAAAAAGAATATAATAAGCATAAAATCATTAGGATCACTAATATGAAAATCATAATTAGGATTAATATATAAAAAGTTAAAACATAAAACACTAACGATAGAAGCTAATAAACCATAAAAATAACCTTTCGTAAAAGTCGCTATCAATAAAACCCCAACAATAAAAACCATTAAAATATTTTCTTTACCAATACCCATTGAATTTAATGTTTGAGAACAAAATAATTCAGTAGAAATAATAACTATAAAATAGATAAAATAACGAATTTTTTCTTTCATATTACCACCTAAAGATATCATGACATACACTTTAAGATCATATCAACATCTTTTTTCTTACCAATAACTAAAAGATGATCTTCTACGTTAAAGACATAATCAACAGATGGAAGAAAATCCGTTTTATATTCTTTTTTTATACCAATAATATAAACATGAAAAGCAGCACGAACATTCGTTTGTTTAATCGTTTTTCCAAGCCATTGTCTAAGTGCTGGAATTTCATAAATAGAATACTCATTATCCAATTCAACATAATCATATAAGTTATCATTACTTACACGAATAGCAAGTTTTTCTGCACTATCACGATTTGGATAAATCACTTCATCCGCTCCATTTTTTAATAAAAATTTGGCATGAATATCTCTCGTTGCTTGTGAAATAACATACTTTGCACCCAATTCTTTTAAAAGACTTGTTATTTCTAAACTACTTTGAAAGTTTGTTCCGATACATACAAAACAAATATCAAAATTAGCAACACCAAAACTTCTTAAAACATCTTCATTAGTACAATCCCCAATCTTAATGTTAGAAATTAATTTTGTGAGATCTTCTAAACGTGACTCATCTTTATCAACGATCATCACTTCATTACCAAGTGAAATCATATTATTTGTAAGATGGTGTCCAAAACGACCCATTCCTATAATTAAAACTGTTTTCATAACTCCTCCTATCCAATAGCAATTTTCTCTACTGGATTTTTACAATTTGATATTCTTTTTTTCTTTGTAAGAGACAGCGCTAAAGTTAAGCTTCCTACTCTTCCACAATACATTAATAAAATAACAACTATTTTAGAAACAATTGAAAGTTGCCGTGTAATTCCTGTTGATATTCCTACTGTACCTAATGCTGAAAAAACTTCAAAAAAAACATCTTGCATCGGTAATGTAGGCTGATTATCAAAAATAACCATTGAACTTATAATAATAAATATAAAATTAATTAGAAATACAGATGCTGCTTTTTTTATTGTTTTACTATCAAAGCGTCGGTTAAAAGCATTTGCTTCACTCTTATTTGTCATTGTCGCATAAACAAAAATCAACAAGACACTGAAAGTCGTGGTTTTAATACCACCTGCTGTTGATCCTGGACTTCCCCCAACAAACATCAAAAGCATCATCAATAAACTGGTTGCCGGTCTTAAATGGGAAACATCAATCGTATTAAATCCTGCTGTACGACAAGTAACTGATTGAAACAATGAAGCAAGAATCGCTTCTTCTTGATTTAAAGAAGCCAATGAATGATGACATTCAAAAACATAAAAAAGAAAAGCGCCTCCTAAAATAAAAAGAAATGATGAAACAAGAACGATTTTTGTTTGTAATAAATAATTTCTAAACTTAAATTTCTTTTCATAGAGGTCTTGCCAAACAATAAAACCAAGACCACCAATAATAATTAAAACCATAATTGTTATATTCACAATTAAATTGGAAGCATATGGAACAAGAGAACCATAAGGTTCAAGAGTTCCTAACACATCAAATCCTGCATTACAAAATGCAGAGATAGCATGAAATATTCCTAAATAAATACCTCTAGAAATTCCAAATTTTTCACTAAAAACAACACTTAAAATGATAGCACCTATTCCTTCAAAAAGAAAAGTCCCTTTAATAATATGTTTAACCAGTTTTACCCCACCAGAAAGCTTTAAAGAATTCACACTTTCTTCAATCAAACCTCTTTGTCTTAAACTAATTTTTTTCTTCAGATAGGTTGCTAGAAAAACACCAATCGTGATAAAACCCAAGCCCCCAATTTGAATCAAAATCAAAATAACAATCTGACCAAAGAGTGTCCAATGCGTCGCTGTATCATACACAACCAGTCCAGTTACACAGGTTGCACTCGTCGCTGTAAACAAAGCATCTAAAAAATTAGTATGTTCACTTGCCCATGGCATTAAAAGTAAACACGTTCCAATCAAAATAACAAGAGCAAAGCCTAATGCTATGATCTCAACATTTGTTCTTCTTTTGATCATATAATTTTTTAATAATCCTTTCTATATCTTCCTTTTTTTGAAAGATATCAATATTATCACTGTAAAGTTCTATATAGTTTTGTTCACCACATAAAGCATAGACATGGGTATTAAACATATCTCTTTGAATACGATAATTCATCAATAAATTGTAATAATCATCCTGACAACAAAGAATCACATATTGATAACTTTGTTCAAATTGATAAATATCTTGTTTACTCATACATTTAATTTTTTTATTTTCATATTTTTTAATATCTTTATATTGATCTTCATAAATAACCAATACATCTGGGTGTTCTATAGTATCTAATACATCATCTACTTTTATCATTTGTCGATAAATAATAACTAAAATACCAATCAAAACAACCATTAACATATAATCTATCATAGTAATCCCCTCTTTACTTTTATTATAAAATTAGAGGCATTAAGATAGTGTTAAGATACATCCTTTATCCATTAATAAAACATAAATAAAAAGGATCAAGATCATTCTTGACCCTACCAATAATCTCTTTGTTGATCTGTGACTTCTAATGTTTTTGTATTTACTAAGTAAAAATCAACAAGACTTTGTGTACTCGTTTTTTTTATATATTTTTCTAAAACAATTTCATAATCTTCATCATTATTTTTATATTTATTAAAAACAAGAGATAATGTATATTCATCATTTGTACTTACAACTGCATAAGGATAACCTTTCGCATTCAATTGGTAATCAAAGCATGGATTTTCTAATTTATTTTGTGCTATTAAAAGATCATAAACCTTTTCAAAATAAACTCTTTCTGAATCATTTCCTAAATCAGTCGTATCACTTTCTTGTTCTGTAGTATCTTGATTGGATTCTTCTGTTTGATTTTGTGATTCATTTTCATTTGTATCCTCATTATTTGTTTGAGAATTAGACATTTCAAAAGGATTTGGTGCTAAATAGAGTTCTAAATCCCTCTCATTAGAAACTTCATAAAGTCTTAGATCATCTTGTTTTTCTAAAATATAAATAAAGTAATAATCCTTTTTAGATTTAAAATAAAGCATTTGATTATTGACTTTATGCAATTTCACTATTTCAGGTGAACTGTTTTTTTCAAAATAAGCTTTATCATCTTTAATAGTTAAAGTATAGTGTGATGAAATATAGGTTCCTAAATACATGTGATTATTGATTTTAGAAAGAAGTTTATCATTTTTCGTTTCATTTTCTAAAGAAATCACTTCTATTTTTTGATTTTCTAAAAGATAAAGCACATTTTGATAATTTCCTACTTCTGCCTTATTAGAAACATTTTTTATTTGTTTTTCAAACTTCCCATAGCCTTTTTTATAATGACTATAAAGTGTCAACCTTTGATTTTGACGTGTATAAGCCATGTCATTATCTAAACGATGAATATCATTACTTACAATAAACGGTAAAGCAATATAAAAGATAATCAATAATAGACTCACATAAAGACCAATTCCTTTTTTAAACTTCTTCGCTACAAAAAAGATAAGGGCTATGCCTAGTATAATACTTGTTATTTGAATAATAGGTATAAGAATTGTAGAAAGAGAAATCATTTCAACCTGATTTACATAACTATAAATACCACCTAAGACAAGCTTTCCTAAGCTTAATGAAAAACACATAATAAGAATTGCCATACAAAAAATAAAGAGTTTTGTTTTTTTAACATTTATAGATTTTGTATTCTTCGCAAATTGATTTAAATAATCATAGAGTTTTTCATCTTTTTCTATCATAATAGAATAATCAATAAAATTCAAAGTTATGGTTTCTTTTGAAACAACATAATTTTGCAGATCTTTCATTTCAATGAACGTATTGTTATAAAAGAAACGATGATCTTCATCAATATAAACCAGGTCATATCCTAATATTTTTTTCTTTTTTCTGAAATTTAAATTGATAATGGCCATAGCAGCCACAAAAAGAATAATCCAGGCATAATCGAAATCATATAAAATACTTTCCAAAGCAAAAGCTAATAGTAAAATATATAAAGATAAAGTAGCTAATTGTTTATACATTTGTTGTTTGATTATATTCTGATATTCAAATTCTTTAATATGCAATTCCATAGACATCACCTCTTTTATTTTAAGTTATTTATGTTTATCTAAAAAAGCAATGATTGTTTGATAAACGTCTTCATTATAAAAAATACTTCTTCCATGATCTGCGTCATGAACTCTACCAAAGGTTACTTCATAATGATATTCTTTTAATTTTTCATAAAGTTCAATACTTTGGGTGATTGGTACAACATGATCTTTATCACCATGAAGGATAAGAAAAGGTGGTAAATTCATCTTTTCTTTGACATAGGTCATAGGTGATGCTTCTATTAAAAGTTCTTTATCAAGTGAACCTAAAAAATCAATCACATTTTTTTCTTCCTGCCAATCATATTTACTATACCAATCATTAAAAGTCATAAAATTCGTTGCCCCATATAAGTCAATAATCCCTTTAAAAGCATAACCTTTTTGTAAAGCAATCAATAAAGCAATATGGCCTCCTGATGAATCACCACTTAAATAGACACTGCTTAAATCAATAGGATAATCCTGAGCATTTTCCTTTAAATATTCAATAGCTTGAACAACATCATTCACTTGCGTTGGATATTTAAAGTCTGGAGCTCCATGATATTGCACAATCGCATAGATATATCCCGCTTTTACAATTGGTAAGAAATCAAAAATATGATCATTCATATCTTGTGGATACCAGCCTGATCCTTGAACATGAATTATTAGTGGATATTTTCTTTGTTCATCTAAAATCGTATTTGGGAAAAGAAAACGAATAAGACAATGATCTTGATAGTAGACATCGCGTAAACGACATCTTAAATTTTCTTTATTTCCTTTTAATTCTAAAGCTCCTTCGATATCTTTAGTATATCTAGGAAATGTTTCATACGAATAATCTTTTACTTTCATAAAAACCCTCCAAAAAATAAAGGACAAAGTCCTTTAAATACTTCTTACAATTTTTTCAACCAATTCTTTGGATACAACATCATAATCATTTTCATGAGGAACAGGTGCATAAGCATAAGAAACCTCATGTCTGTGTGTAGTTGGATCATTGACCCAGTCTTTACAAGAACTATGAACTTGATAAATTCCTGTATACTCCATCATTTCTTTGGCGTTACTTGCATTCATACCACTTCCTGCAAGTATTTCAATTTGACTTCCATATTTTTCTTGTAAATCTTTAATTAAATCTTTTCCATCCATTGCTTTAGGTTTTAATCCACTAGTAAGAATACGATCCACCCCTAATTCAATTAATAATTCTATCGAAGCATAAGGATCTTCAACACAATCAAAAGCACGATGAAAAATCACTTCTCCTTGATAACTTTTTATAATTTCAATCATTTCTTTTGTTTGTTTAATACAAATAGAACCGTCTTTATTTAAACAACCAAAAGCAATTCCATCGGCTCCATTTTCTAATAAAGATTTTGCATCTTCTTTCATCACTTCAAATTCAATCTCGTTATAACAAAATCCTGCACCTCTTGGTCTTACCATCGTAATTACTTTTAAATTTGTATTCTTTTTTGTAAGTTTTAAAGATGCTAGAGATGGTGTTAAACCACCTAAATGTAAAGCACTATTAAGTTCAATGCGTTTTGCCCCACCATGATAAGCATTTAAAGCATCTTCATAACTTCCACAACATATTTCTATAATTCTTTCCATAATTAACCTCATTTTTTAAATAGTATTTTTTCTTTTGTATAAGGATGAATAAAACTTATTTGTACACTTTCTAAATAAAAGTTTCCTTCCTTTGATCCATAAAGAACATCCCCCGTTAAAGGATGATGGAGAGAAGCCATATGCACCCTTATTTGATGAGTTCTCCCTGTCACCAATTCGCATTCAACTAACGTTTGGTTTTTACGTTGTTCTAAAATATGATAATACGTTTTAGCGTATTGTCCTTTTTCATCAATGATTCTTTTTATAGAGTCTTCACTTTTTAATAAAGGTTGTTCTACATAACCATCTTCTTTTAAATGACCATCCACTAAACAATGATAAATTCTTTGAACTTGTTTAATATCTTTTGAAAGCAAAGCATGAGCTTGTGAGCTTTTCGCAACAAGCATATAACCAGATGTATCTTTATCTAAACGGTTGACAAGATGGATTTGGCTTTGAATTTCTTTTTGTTTGTAATAATACATAAGTGCATGGCATAAAGTATGACTTTGATATCTTTTAGTAGGTATACACGGCATTCCTTTTTCTTTGTCGATAATTAAATAATAAGCATCTTCATAAATGATTTTTAAGGGGATGTTTTCTGGTTGAATCGATGATTCTTCTTGAGGAAAGATGATTTCTAATTGATCTCCTTTTTGAAGAAAGTAGCGTACCGTTTGACTTTTTCCATTAACAAGAAAATCACCCTTATTTTTAATCCTTTTAACCATTGCTTTACTAATTGGTAATTCTTGCAAATAATCTCTTAATAAAATATTCTTTTCTACTTCTATGATCATGAATTAATAAAAGCTCTTCTTACTCTTTTAATAAAAGACATTTCTTTATATTCAATAAAATTAACATAACGTTTTCCAATCGTTACTTCAATACTTTCCACATCATCCATTTGTAGATGAATATGATCAATTCCAATTAAAGCATGTTTAAATTGATTTCCTTCAAGTTTAATCGTTTGACTCTCATCTAAAATCAAGCTTGAACCTAAAGAACGATAAGCATTATGATGAATCCCTGCCACTTCTGTCATTTGCATCAAAGGAATACCTGGATAAATAATTGCTCCCCCTAAAGATTTATTATAAGCGGTTGAACCTGAAGGCGTTGAAACACATAAACCATTTCCTCTAAAGACTTCAAATAAAACATCATTAATATAAACATGAATGACTTGTGCTTGTAGTCCTTGATCAAGTCTTAACTCATTTAAAGCATAATACGTTTCACTTTGGTTCTTTTTATTCACTTTTATTTCTAAAAGATAGCGTTTCATTGTCGTAAATTCTCTTGAGGTCACATCTTTAATAAATTGATCTACTTGATCTACTTGATAATCTGTATAAAAACCTAATGTCCCCGTATGTATTCCTACAAAACAACAATCCTTATTTAAATAATGATGAACGGCTTCTAAAATCGTTCCATCACCACCTATAGAAATCACTAAATCAGGATTTTGATCATCATACATAAAAAAATCTTTTAAGCCTTCTTTAATTTTTAAAGCCGTTTCTTTAGAAAGAGCATCATTTCTTATCATTAATGCGTATTTCATCTTTCAACCCTCCATATAAGTGTATTATAATATATCCAGAACATTAAGCAAAGAGGCAACGTTATGGAACATATTGAAATTGAATTTAAAATGTTATTGGATGAAAAATTATTTCATCAAATACTTAAAGATTATAAGGAACAAATTACAGATTCTTACCAACAAACAAATTATTATCTTTTTCATCCTAAATTAGAAAAAAGAAAATATTCTTTAAGAATCAGAGAGAAAAAGGGAAGTTATGAACTTACTTTAAAAAGACCTGCCAAAGAAGGTTTAAAAGAACTTAATCTTGATATCAATCAAGAAATCAAAGAAATGATTTTTAATCATCAAGATATTTCAAATGAAATCTTTGATTTATTAAAAAAAGAAAAGATTTATATCAAAGACTTACAATGTGGAGATTATTTAACGACAATTCGTCATGATATTTTATTACTCGATGGTATGCTTTCTTTAGATGAAAACGAATATAATCATCATCATGATTATGAAATAGAATTTGAAGTCAATGATTCAAAAAAAGGACTTGAAACTTTCAAAGAAATCATCAAACCTTATCATCTTCAATACACATCAAATTGTCCAAGTAAAATAAAACGCCTATTACAAACAAAGAACCAATGATTTAATAATCACTGGTTCTTTTTAAAAAAGCATTCATAATTAATAAAATAATTCCTACAAAGAAATAAGCCGAACCACAAATATACATATATTTAATGGATGGTAATTGAATATCCATTGTTGAAGAAATCATTGTTGTTAAACCTAGGACAATCGTAAAAGCTATTAAGAAAGTTAAAATTCCTGATAATAAATATGTTACAGATAAACATTTAGTAATAAGTTTATCTTGACAAGATATTAGAATTAAATAAACTGTTGAAATAATCATTAAGACAATACTGATCATTGTATTTGGTTTATTTTTTAATTCATAAGCTTTTTTTGCCAGCTTTAATTTTTCATTACTGTTTATCGTATCTTGAATCTTATTAACAACTTGTTGATGAACACCACTTAAATCAATTTGATTGATTGCTTGATCATAAAGCGATGAATAAATAATTTTAGGAACAGTAGGTTGAATAAGATCATAAACATCTTCTTTTTTATTTTTCAAAGCTTCTTTTAATAAAGAATCATCATATGTATTTTCACCTAGCATCGCATCATTGATGGCTGTATCTACATATTCGCTAATGAGTTTTTGGGTTGTAGGATCTTGTTGAATAGAAGTAACAACTTCTCTTGCTTTATCTTCATCAACATTTAATGTTTTAAAAGCATCTTTACATGAATCAACTAAAGCATCAGTTACAGTAGAAGATTCAACCACATTTGTAAGAATGTCATTTATCATTAAATGACTTAAAAATAATGAAATTGCAAGATAAAAACAAGAAAACATTAATGTAATTGTTGCGATTAGTTTTAATATCTTTTTCATAATTTCTCCTAAAAAAGAATCAATTAAATTGATCCTTTTTCTCTATCTTTTTCATATTCTTTTTTAAAGTTTAAACAATCTTTATTACTGAATTGTGGACAATGATCTAAATCTTGACATTCTGCAAGTTTTCTTAATTCTTTTGGAATAAAGACACGAATTTCTTCAGCATTATAACCTACTTGAAATCTTCTTTCATCAATCATAATAGGTCTTTTTAAAACAGAAGGATTTTCTTGTATGAATTTAATAAGATCATTGATTTTCATTGAATCAATATCAATATCATTTTCTTTAATAATTTTACTTCTTTTAGAAATAATATCATCTGTTCCATTTTCACTACGTTCTAGTAATTCACGGAGTTCAGATTCTTTTAATAAAGTTGAAAAGATATTTTTTTCAACATAAGGTATTTTATTTTCATTAAGCCAAGACTTTACTTTTCTACAAGAAGCACAACTTGGAGCAGTATAAATACGAATCATATTCTATTCCTCCTTTGTTCACATTATACATCAATTTTATTTTTTGTATATTCTTTTTTGAAATCCCCTTGATTTTTAAATAGAACATTTCTATAATGTTTTTAAAGACTTTGAAGGAATATAAGTATTTTATATAAATTGTTTAGAAAGCTTGTGGGTGATGCAAACAAGTCTTTTATATAAAAGAAATTGGGATTCTGGAGTTGTAAAAGGCATGAGTCTTTTACCGTTCATTGCGTTAAAATAAAGTGCGTATAAAATTTATACGAATAAAGGTGGTACCGCGTTCAAACGTCCTTTTTGAGGACGTTTTTATTTTTAAGGAGGAATATTTATGAAAAGAATGCTAAGTGGAATTAAACCAACAGGAAGAGTAACTTTAGGAAATTATATTGGCGCTATTAAACCTTTTGTTTCTTATCAAGATGAATATGAAATGATCGTGTTTGTCGCTAACTTACACTCAATGACCATTTATCAAGAACCTAAAGATTTAAGAAAAAATACGAAAGATCTTATTTCTTTATATCTTGCAGCTGGTCTTGATCCAAAGAGAGTTACATTATTTTTACAATCTGATGTTTTAGAACACGCTCAACTTGGTTGGTATTTAGGATGTATGGTTTCTATGGGAGAACTTTCTCGTATGACCCAATACAAAGATAAAGCAAGTAAACTTAAAAAAGATGAATCGATTGGAGCAGGGATTTTCAATTATCCTTCTTTAATGAATGCTGATATTTTATTATATGATCCTGATTATGTACCTGTTGGTGAAGATCAAAAACAACATTGTGAACTTGCCAGAGATATCGCAGAAAGATTTAATAATCGTTATAGTGAAACATTTAAATTACCTGAACCTCTTGTTCCAAAAGTTGGTGGACGTATTATGGATTTACAAAATCCTACAAAGAAAATGTCTAAATCAGATGAAACAGGTAAAGGATGTATTTATATTTTAGATGATATTAATGTTTCTAAAAAGAAAATCATGTCAGCTGTCACAGATAGTGATAATCGTATTTATTATGATGTTAAAAATAAGCCAGGTATTTCTAACTTACTTACTATTTATTCTATTTTAAGTGGTGAAAGTATTGATTCATTAGTTGATCGTTATCAAGGTAAAGGTTATGGTGAATTTAAAAAAGATCTTGCTGAAGTAGTTGGTCAAGAATTACAAAAGATTCATGATAAATATAATGAAATCAATCAAGGAAATTATATTGATGAAATCTTAACTGAAGGAGCTAATAAAGCACGTTATATGGCAAGAAAGAAACTTGCGAAAGTAGAAAGAAAAATAGGAATTACAATTAAGAAATAAGCATTGCTTATTTCTTTTTGTATTCCTTTTTAGTAAGTTCATGGAAAAGCACTTCATGAATAAAGCTAAAGCCTTTTTCTATCTTATTTTTTAAATGATTATATTTTTGAATACTTTGTTCATCTTGAATATTCAGTTGATAACAAAGTTTTAAAAAGGCTTCATAATCTTCGATATAAAGTTCATCTATTTTTTGTTCAATATATTGTTTCTTTAAGCGTTCGTTTCTAGTTAATCCATATTCTTTCATTTCACCTTCATCATACATTTGATAAGGAATATTTTTTAAAGCTAAAGACATTATTTTTTTATTCATTTTATCTCGATCACAAAAATCAAAAACACTGCGATAGCATACTTTACCATTGATATCTGTTTCAATAGCTAAAGCATAATTACCATCTCCAATGGCAAAAACTTTTTGACATAAAGAAGGTTCAAAAATATGGAGACATCCATAGATAAAATCATGGAGTGTTTGTTTGTCTACTTTATAACAAGATAGGGTTGAGATAATTTCAATATCATCTCCATGAGCCCATTCATAGGGCTCTAATAATTCTTCATCTTCTTTGACCCAATTAACAATCATAGAAATTCCTCCTTTTTTAATATATGCTATTTCTTAAAAAACATGTTTTTGTATATTTTTATGATATTTTCATATATAATGGGTGACGAGGTGAAAATATGAATTTAATTAAGGATATTATTGTCTATGCTATTCTAGGAGCTATTCAAGGTTTTAGTGAACCAATTCCTATTTCTAGTAGTGGACATTTAGTTTTATTTCAAAGTATTTTTGAAAAGTTAGGTTTAATGGTTCCACAAATGAATGATGTAACTTTTGAAGTTATTGTCAATACAGGATCATTACTTGCCATTATGTTTTATTATCGTCAAGATATCATTCGTTTAATCAAAGCATTTTTTGGATATATTGCTAAACCACAAGAAAGAGATGAATTATTACCAGATTTTAGATTCTGTATGTTATTAATTGTAGCAACAATTCCTGCCGCCATTGGTGGTGTGTTCTTAAATGATTATATTGAACATGCTTTCTCTAATCCAAAATTAGTAGGATGTTGTTTACTTTTAACTTCATGTTTTTTAATGCTTATTCACAAATTTGGTTATAAAGGAAGAAGAACAGCAAAAAATATGAATTTATGGGATGCTTTAAGAATGGGATTTTTCCAATTATTAGCTTTACTTCCTGGGGTTTCTCGTAGTGGTTCAACACTTACTGGAGGAATGCTTGGTGGGCTTGATCAAAAAGCTGCCAGAGATTTTTCATTCTTTATGTTTATGCCTGTAAGTTTTGGGGCAATCATTTTAAAATTAAAAGATTTCTTAACAAGTTCAACAGTTGCTGCTTTATGGCTTCCTTATTTAATTAGTTTTATTGTCAGTGCCGTTGTTACTTACTTAGCACTTAATTTATTATTTAGTATTTTAAATAAGAAAAAATTAAATTATTTCTCATATTACTGTTTTGCAGTAGGTATTATCGCAATTTTATTCTTATAATATAAAAAAAGATTTATAGACATCATCATGTTTATAAATCTTTTTCTTTTGTTTTATTTTTTAGCGATAACTTCTACTTCAATTAAAGCGCCTTTAGGAAGTTTAGCAACTTCTACAGCAGATCTTGCTGGATAAGGTTCTACAAAGTATTCAGCATAAATACCATTAACTGTTGTAAAATCATCCATGTTATCTAAAAAGACAGTTGTTTTAACAACATTAGAAAATGATAAACCTTGGCTTTCTAATAATCCTTTCACATTTTTTAAAGCTTGATGAGCTTGTGCTTCGATTCCTTCTGGCATTTCACCTGTACTTGGTACTAGAGGAATTTGTCCTGAGAAAAAATACATATCCCCTACTTGTATTCCTTGACTATATGGACCAATAGCTCCTGGAGCTTGATCTGTTTTCACTACATTTTTCATTTTTTAATCCTCCTTGCCATATAATTATAACAAACTCTCCATATATTAAAATGCTAAAGTTGTATTTTTTTAGATAAAAAGTATAATTAACTAAAAAGGATGTGTTGTTATGAAATATGGTCTTGTTTTATCTGGTGGAGGTTCTAAAGGAGCTTATGAATCAGGATGTATGAAGGCATTACAGGAATTAGGTTATCATTTTGATATTGTCACTGGAACTTCTATTGGGGCTTTAAATGGTTTACTTATTGCCCAAGAAGATTATCAAAAACTCTATGAATTATGGGATACTTTATCTTTAGAAAAGGTTTTGAAGCACCCTATTCAATTTGATTTTTCAATTGAAAATCTTATGAATAATTCTTCAAATATTGTTCCTTTTTTAAAATCCTATCTTGATAAAAAAGGTGCTGATATTGAACCCCTTGTTCAATTAATTAAAGGACTTTATAATGGAAAAAAAGCGAAAAACTCACCAATTAAATATGGTCTATGTACCGTTGCTTTTCCTTCAATGAAACCATTAGAAATTACCGTTGATGAAATGAGTGAAGACAATATTGTTGAATATGCCATTGCCTCTGCTTCATGTTTTCCGGCATTTCCAATTCACTATATCAATAAACAAGGATATATTGATGGAGGTTACTATGATAATTTACCAATCTCTCTAGCTTTAAAAATGGGAGCACAAAAAATTATTGCTATTGAACTTAACCAAGAACCAACGCATCAATATCTTTTACATCGTCAAAATATTACCTTTATTCGTCCCTCAAAGCATTTAGGTGGTTTCTTAGATTTTAATCGTGAACTTTTCGATCAAAGAGTACGTCTTGGTTATCTTGATACTTTAAAAACATTTAAGAATCTAAAAGGATATCGCTTTACTTTTTATAATGAAGAAGTTCCTCAAGAAATTGCTTTATCTTTTCATAATCAAATTTTAAATTATGAAGACCGTTATAATCATCATTTACTTACTATCAGTGATGAAACACCTTTACTTGATTTATTAAAAGAAAAAACATATCTTGATTTTCTACAATTAGATGATTATTTTATTTTAGGTCTAGAACTCTATTTAGAAGAACATGACTACGATGATTTAAAGGTTTATCATTTTAATGAACTTATTCAAGAAATCAAAGATGATCTAAAGCCTGATTTAAGAGAAATCGAACGACTTGATTTTAAAAATATCGCTCAATCATTTAAAGATCTTACAAATCATCAAATCTTTAAAAACTATCTTTCTTACTTTATTTCTAAAAAAGAAGAACATCTTAATTATGAAAATCTTTTCTTAAAAGAATTCATTCTTGCCATGTTTATCTCATGTATTTTAAGCTATGATCCTTCATAGCTTTTTTGACATAGCTTTCTTTTTTCTATACACTAATAATGATAGAAAGTTGGAATTTTATGAAAAATATACTTAAAATTATTTTATGTGTTCTTGTTTGTTATGTCGCCATTGGACTTGGTTGGATTACAAAAGATATCATTATTCATGAAAACGTTAAAGATGGGATTGCCGTGTTAGGTTATCATGGAGTAGTGAGTGACAAAGAAAAAAAAGAAAACTACGCATCAAACCCTTACTTTATGTCTATAAGTGAATTTGAAAAACAAATGAAATATTTAGCTGAAAATAACTATCAATGTTTATCCATGAAAGAAGTAGAAGACTATTATCATGGTAAAAAAGAAATTTCTAAAAAAGCGGTTTGTTTAACTTTTGATGATGGTTATAAAAACTTTAATACTATTGTTAAACCTATTATAAAAAAATATAACCTTCAAGCTACAAACTTTGTCATTGGTTACAAAACCAAAACCAATAATTCTCTTTACTTACAAAAAGAAGATTTAAAGAATGATCAATATGTTGAATATTACAGTCATTCTTATGATATGCATCATATCGGCCATCTTCCTTATAAAAAGAAGATTGAAACAATGACAACAAACGAAATAAAAAAAGATTTTGAAAAAAACAAAAATCTTGTTTCAACAGATTACTTTGCCTTTCCTTATGGTGTAAGTTGTCAAAATGCACAAGATTATCTCAAATCAAGTTACGTCAAACTCGCTTTTAGTTATAATCAAAATAGACATATGACACACAATGATAAACAATACTTACTTCCTCGTTATCTCATGTTTTCTAATATGCCTTTTCCCCTATTTAAATGGTGGGTAGAATAAAAGAGAAGAATAAAATTCTTCTCCTTTTGTCTATTTAATTAATAATTTTTAAAACATCTTCTTCACTTGTTACATTAAATATATTTAATGTAAGTTCATTTAGTTTTTCTAGCGATGTATTTGTGAGTTGT
>JAUNWT010000111.1 GCA_030540195.1 Bacillota bacterium
AATGTACTTGATTATTGATTTCATTAAATGTCATCCAATATTTAACTTTGTTTTTATATCTTTTAAAACATACTGTGGCATAGTTTTTAAAGAATTCAATAAGCTTACGATTACGCCATCCTCCATATTCTTTAACTAAATGATAAGGCATTTCAAAATGACTTAACGTAATGACAGGTTCAATTCCATTCTTTAATAATTCATCAAATAAATCATCATAGAATTGTAAACCTTTTTCATTAGGTTCTAATTCATCTCCATTAGGGAAAATACGTGTCCAAGCAATTGATGTTCTAAAACATTTCAATCCTAATTCTTTAAACATTGCCACATCTTCTTTGTAATGATGATAAAAATCAATGGCTTCATGATTTGGATACTTTTCACCCTCAATGACACCATCGGTAATCTTTCTTTCAACACCATGTCTTCCTGCCGTCATGACATCTGCAATACTGACACCCTTTCCACCTTCATTCCATCCACCTTCAATTTGATGGGCAGCTACGGCACCACCCCATAAAAAATCTTTTGATATACTCATACTCATTCCTCCTCTTCGTCTTTTATTTTAATCATCCCCACGCAAATAACAAATACTTATATTAAATACTCTCCCATGCCTTTTTTCTATGTGTTTATTATGATAAAATAAAAGTGAGGTGATATCATGGAATTAAGAGTTTTACGTTATTTTTTAGCGGTTGTTCAAGAACAAAGTATTTCCAAAGCAGCAGAAACACTTCATTTAACACAACCCACTTTATCAAGACAAATAAAAGAATTAGAAGAAGAATTTGGTAAGCAATTATTTATTAGAGGCAATCGTCAAATCACTCTGACCGATGAAGGATATCTTTTAAAAAAAAGAGCTGAAGAATTAGTAGAATTAGCTGATAAAACAATAAATGAAATGACAAAAAAGCAAGAAGATCTCTCAGGAGAAATTACGATCGGTAGTGGTGAAACAACATGTATTGAACCTGTTTTAAGATGTATCAAGGATTTACAAAAAGAATTTCCTTTAATTCAGTTTCATATTATGAGTAGTAATAAAGATGATTTGCAGGATAAACTTGATCAAGGTCTTGTTGATTTTAGTATTATTATTGATAATGTCGATAAAACAAAATATCACTTTTTAACACTACCTTCTTTTGATCAATTTTGTATTTTGGCAAGATATGATGACCCTCTTACCTTAAAAGAAGCATTAACGAATGAAGATTTACAAAATCTTCCCTTGATTGTTTCTAAACAATCCTTAAAAGATAAATATTTACCTCATCATATTAAGACATCACAAATTGTGGCAACCTATAATTTATCATTTAATGCCGCTTTAATGGTAAAAGAAAAAGTGGGTTATGCCCTTGTTTTAAATCATTTAAATTATCATCCAGAGCTAACGACTCTTCCCTTAAAACAAAGTGAACAACTTAAATGGCATTTTATTTGGAAAAAAGATCAAAGTCTTACACCTATTCAAAAACTATTTATTGAAAGGTTACCAGATTATTTATAAAAAATAACTACCTCACCTTACTAGAACAAAGAGGTAGTTATTTTTTTGCATTATTTCTATAATGTATAGTTGCAGAGAAAAACTTTGATATATGTGGTTGTAACTCTACAAATCAAATTAATAATTCCTTACTATTTTTAGTAGTCTCTATTATCTCAATATAACAAAAATGAATTGTTACAACTGTATTGCCAACATATCGCAAATGGACTTTACCATTTTCTCAGAAGTTACATTTTTATTTTTAGAAATCCAATTAATCATTGAAAAATAGAATCCACTAATTAAAAATTTCATTTGGTTCTCCTTTAACTGATTATCAATATGAGATTTTTGAAAAAATGTGCATAAGCAATTTTCAAAAGTCTCATATAAAAAATATTCTAATTGATTATCAAGAATTAGCTGTATATGATTTTCTGATTTTTTCCAATATTCATAACACGCTAAAATGATTATTTGCATTGAAGAATCTTTAGAATTATCAAGTTTTTCTAAGTACTGAGAAAACACAATCTCATAATATTCTCTTAAAATATCTTCCTTAGAATCAAAATTTCGATAAAATGTAAGTCTAGACACCTCTGCATTTTTTGCCAATTCTTTAATTGTAATTTCTTGAAACTTTTTATGTTCCATCAACTCAAATAATGCATCTACAAGCAACTGCTTACTATATCCTAATAGTTTTTGTGTCATATGTTTTTCCTCCAAAATCGAAATAATTAAGCAAATAAGTTTTTTACCAAGTTGAATCTTAGTTATTTTTATTTTTGAATATTTTTAATTAAATCAATAATATTGCTTTATTTTTATGGCAACATAATATTTAATTATTTCTATAATTCCATTTCTGGATGATCCACATCTACTATACCTACAATTGTCTCACAATTAAAAATTTGTTTTATAAGAGAATTAAGTTCATCTCTGGCAATAATTAATTGTTCTCTATTAAAGTTTGAAAATCCATCAATAGGAAAGAAAATGTTTGTCGACTTATCTGTAATTTTACCGTTTTCACTTTGTCTCCATGTCCAACGTCTCGTACGTACTTGTTGTCCTACAGCATAGATTACCTCACCAATATCAGGAATTTCTTCTTTATCTGCACCAAATGGTAAAAATACGTCACCGTCTTTAGCAAAACGTATACAAATGTCTTCATTACTATTGCCTAAATCATGTACTCCCATAGGTAATGTATATTTCAAAGAAATTGCATTTCCTAAATCTACAACAGGATTAATAAAAGGCATTCCTTTCCCTTTTGCAATACGTGTAAAAAGCGCTTCAATTGAGCAAGGATATTTATTAGGATTTATTCCTAATGTTCTAAATGCCTCTCTATAAGGTAAAATATCAGCCTCTTCTTTTACTTTTTTCCCTTCAAATCGTAATTTAGCTGTTTGGATACCGTCAGATAATAATTGTTCAATCTCTGGATATACCTTACTATTATCTATTTCTTTTGCCATAACAACACCAAAACATGCCTCTGGTAATTTATCAAAAATTTCTTTTTCTACTTTAAATTTCATATCAATAACCTCCATTATTTATTTTTTACAGGAATACATATCTCTGTCACAAATTTATCTTGATCATTGGTGACACCATAATCAATTAATGTAATTTCTCGAGAGAACCCTGTAATTTCCATTTGATTCTTTTTAATATAATCAAGTAACTTTCTATACTGAATACCAGCATCTACATGGCTTCCTTGAAAACGTAAACGTACACAAGAAGTTGCCTCCATAGCAATTGTCTCCCCATTATAATTATCCTCATTGTCTAGTATTAAAAAAATACCATCATATTGATTATATTTTTCTTCTAGTAAATGTTTAACAGAAATGCCAAGACCAACTTTACCAAGAAATACAACGGCTTCAACATGTGATTGTTCTAATTTTCTAATAGACACTTCCATATCACTTGACTTTTCAATCTTGAGGGGATCATCAACCCATACAATACGACAGGCAGGTAAGTTTTCAATTGTCACTGTATCTAATGGCATACTTTGCGCATCAGACAACCATTTCAATCGATGATTTATTTTTTGTTCAATCCGTTTTAATTCTTGTTGTTTCTCCAATACAATCTTTCTTTGTTGTTCCAATTTTTCTTCGATACAGTTAATATCTTTATTTTTCAAAAAATCTTCTATTTCAATCAATGGCATATCTAGAGCTCTCAAGTAACGTATAGTGTTAAGTAACTCAAATTGTTCAAAGCCATAATATCGATACGCAGTATCTGGTGAAATATATTCTGGTGTAAGTAATCCGACATTTTCATAATGCCGTAAGCTACTTACACTAATATGAAAAAGTTTAGATACTTCACCTATCGAAAACAGATTATTTTTCATACTTATCGCCTCTTTCATGCTACTTTATTCAATAAATCTTCTCATCTCATACCACTATAAATTACATAAAACGTATTCCTTTAATATATACAAATCATAAACTCTACAATGATTGTAGAGTCAATGAGTAATTAAAAAATATCAAATAGATTTCTTCTAAAAATCAAATTTATTCTTTTTCTTCATAATAATAAAAACACAAATACAAATAATTGCAGATAATAGTGATCCCGCTGGAGAAGCTAACCCCATTGGAAATAGTGTATCTGGATAAAGTTTAGAAGCCAAATAAGTTCCTGGGATTCTAACTGTTACGATAGAAATAACATTATGAATAAATGAAATCATAGAATAACCATACGCTGTAAAGAAGCCACTAAACCCAAAAGAAATACCTGCAAAAATACAATCAGCAACATAAGATCTTAAATATTGTGTTCCATACATAATAACGAGTACATCGGATGTAAATAAAGAAACAATATTTTTAGAAATAAATTGACATACTATTGTAAAGAAAATTCCAAATCCTACAGCAATGCAACATCCATAACGTAATGTTTGTCTTGCTCTTTGATGTTGTTTTGTTCCAATACATTGTGCACAAATAGCTGAAATAGCAGAGAGCATACTTGATGGTACAAGAAAGAAGAAAGCAATTATCTTTTCTACCACACCAACCGCTGCTGCAATATCAACTCCTCGACTATTAGCAATAATCGTAATAACAATAAATGAAATTTGAATTAGTCCATCTTGAATGCAAATAGGAAAACCTATTTTGAAAATATCTAGAATTGTTTTTTTAGATAAATGAAAATTATTTTTATGTATGGTAATTAATCTTCTTTTTACAATAGCAAACAATGCAACTATCACACTAATCATTTGAGAAAAAACTGTTCCAAGCGCTGCACCTACGGCATGCATATTAAAATAACCAATAAAAACAAAATCTAAGACAATATTAAAAAAACAAGCAACCGCTACAAAATACATCGGACTTTTAGAATCCCCTAGTCCTCTAAAAATGGAACTGATAACATTGTAAGCAACAATAAAAGGAATTCCTAAAAAACAAATAATTAAATAAATTTTTGTTTCAGAAATAGCTTCAATTGGTGTAGACATTATTTGAATAATTCCATTTACTGATATTAATAAAATAACTGTTAACAATAAAGATACTACTATAAATAAAATAATAGAATTCCCAATCGTATTAAAATGGACCCTGTAAAACGGACACAAGAAAAAAAGCACTTTGGTGCTTAG
>JAUNWT010000112.1 GCA_030540195.1 Bacillota bacterium
AAATATTATCAAGAACGTATGGATTTAAAATTAACAGGTAGAACTTTATTTGGTGCTATGGCACCAAAAGGACAAGAACTAGAAGATCATTACTTTGGTTCTTTAAAACGTAAAGTTGCTGCATTTATGAAAGATTTAGATGCTGAATTATGGAAATATGGTATTCCATCTAAAACAAAACATAACGAAGTTGCACCAGCACAACATGAAGTTGCTTGTGTTTATGCAAAAGTAAATATTACTACAGACAACAACCATTTATTAATGCAAATTGCTCAAGATATCGCTAAAAAACATGGTTTACGTTGTTTATTACATGAAAAACCATTTGCTGGAGTTAACGGTTCTGGTAAACATGATAACTGGTCAGTAATCACAAATACAGGAATCAATTTATTCAATCCAGGAAAAAATCCTGAAGAAAATAAACCATTCTTAGCTACTTTAGCTTGTACAATTAAAGCAGTTGATGAATATGCAGAAATCTTACGTATGTCAATTGCTTCTGCTGGAAACGATCATCGTTTAGGAGCTAACGAAGCACCACCAGCAATCATTTCTATGTTCTTAGGTGAAGAATTAGATAAAGTTGTAGAAGATATTTGTACTGGTAAAAAATCTGATCATGAAGAACTTGGACGTTTTGATACAGGCGTTTCTGTTGTTCCAACATTCTCTAAAGATAATACAGACCGTAACAGAACTTCACCATTTGCCTTTACGGGTAATAAATTTGAATTCCGTGCAGTAGGTTCTGCACAATCTGTAGCGGGTCCAAATACAATTTTAAATGCAATGTTAGCTGAAGAAATGACTCAAATGGCTGAAGCTATTGAAGGTGGAAAATCATTTGAAGAAGTTGTTAAAGAATTTATTTCTGAACATAGAAGAATTATCTTCAATGGTGATGGATATTCAGCTGAATGGGAAGAAGAAGCTAAAAAACGTGGACTTCCTAACCATAAAAACACAGTAGATGCATTAAAATGCTTAAAAGATCCAAAATATATCGATATGTTAGATCGTCAAGGTGTTTATACAAAAGTAGAAATCGCTTCACGTTATGAAATCTTATTAGATAACTATATTAAAACAATTCAAGTTGAAGCTTTAACTGCAGTAAAAATGGTTAAAACACAAATTTATCCAGCTGCTTGTGATTATTTAGCTAAAGTATCTTCTGAAGTTGTTGCTGCTAAAGAAGCAGGAATCCCAGCAGCATTCTTAACTGATGATGCAACAAAACTTGCAACATTATTACAAGAAGCAAAAGATAAATTAACAACATTAGAAAATAATATTACAAAAGCACAAAATAGCGAAGCTGAAATCTTTGAAACTGCTACTATGTGGCGAGATGATGTTTTCGGTATGATGCAATCATTAAGAGAAACAGTGGATACAATTGAAGAATTAGTTGATGATTCTTATTGGCCAATTCCAACTTATGTAGACTTATTATTTGGTATTTAGTATATATAAAAAATCGGTTCTATGAACCGATTTTTTTGTCCTTTCTTTTAAGTATAAAATAAATGATTAAAATCATAATAAGGGCGCCTGTTGAATCAATACATACATCTCTTATTTGACCAGCTCTACCCGGAATAAAGAGTTGATGAAATTCATCACTACAAGCGTATAAAACAGTAAAAAGGAATGATTTTATCAAGGAATTTTGTTTATGTATCAATGTTTTATAAAAGAGAAATGCTAGAATTGCATATTCTGTCATATGTGCACATTTTCTTACAATGAAGGAAAGGGTATCCCTTGTAATTGGCAGAATTTGAATAATAATATCCACAATAAAATTACTTTGTTTAGAAGAATCATTTCCTGGAGTTTGTGACATCACAAAAATAAAAATCATCCAAAGTATAGTAAGTATTAAATATTTATTTTTTTTCATACGTGCATTATAACAAATAATAATTATAAAATAAATGTTTACAATTGTATACAATTTGATATAATGAAAACGTATATCGGATGATAATGGCGAAAGAGATTCTATAAGAACACCGAAGAATTAAAGATTTCAGGTAAAAGGATCGCTATTGGACGAACCATTGGAGAGATTCATTCAATTGAACACCGAAGGAGCAAACCCGTTAGGGTGAAACTCTCAGGTAAAAGGACAGTGGCTAAATAGTATTTTTTCATTATTAATTCCGACTAATTTATTAGGAGGAGTTTTTTTATGCAATTACTAACACAAATATTAAAACAAATTAATGATTATGTATGGGGATTACCGCTTATTTGTTTATTATTAGGGACGGGTATTTACTTTACCTTCAAATTAAGATTGATTCAACTTACAAAATTAAAACTTGCATTTAAATGCATCTTTAAAAAGCAAGAAGGAGAAGGGGATGTCAGTAGCTTTCAAGCTTTATGTACAGCACTTTCTTCAACAATAGGGACAGGAAACATTGTCGGTGTCGCAACAGCGATTGCGGCAGGGGGACCGGGAGCTTTATTTTGGATGTGGATTTCAGCCTTTTTTGGGATGGCTACTAAATATGCTGAAGGGTTACTCGCAATCCGTTATCGTCAAAAAGATGAAAATGGTGAAATTGCGGGAGGACCAATGTATTATTTAGAAAAAGGTCTACATAGTCCTTTGCTTGCAAAAATTTTTGCTTTCTTTGGTGTATCTGTTGCGTTACTTGGAATTGGAACATTTACGCAAGTAAAATCAATTTCTGATGGACTTTCAATGTCACTCAATGTTCCACGTTACATCACAGCTATTTTACTTACAGTAGCGGTTGCTTTTATTACCATTGGAGGAATCAAAAGAATTGCCGCTGTGGCAGAAAAAGTTATTCCACTTATGTGTGTTTTATATATTGGTGGTGTTGTTTTAATACTTGTGTCACATATTACACTATTACCAAGTGCTCTTGCTTTAATTATTAAATCGGCTTTTACACCACAAGCTGTATTTGGTGGTGGAACAGGAATTACCATGGTTATTGCGATGCAAAAGGGAATCAGTCGTGGTATTTTCTCAAATGAAAGTGGACTTGGAAGTGCTCCAATTGCAGCAGCAGCTGCTAAAACGGATTCATGTGTTGAACAAGGTCTTGTTTCAATGACAGGAACTTTTATTGATACAATTGTGATTTGTACTATGACAGGTCTTGCTATTGTTTTAACACAATCTTATACAACAGGATTAAATGGGGCAGCAATGACAACACATGCTTTTTCAGTAGGATTATTTATTCCTTTAATTGGTAAATATATTGTTAATATTGGTCTTGTATTCTTTGCTTTTACAACAATTATTGGATGGAACTATTATGGTGAAAGATGTATGTATTATCTTAAAGGATTAAAGGCAGTAAAAATTTATAAAATTATTTATATTTTATTTATTGCGATTGGTCCATTTATGTCTTTAGAATTTATCTTTGTTTTAGCGGATATTGTCAATGGTTGTATGGCGATACCTAACTTAATTGGGTTAATTGGTTTAAGAAAAGAAATTGTTGCGGAAACAGAAAAATATTTTGAATATGAACAACCTGTAGAATTGGTTACAAATATAGAAGGATAGCGAAAGGCTATCCTTTTTCGATAAGTTGAAGAATATTTTTTAAAATCTTATTTGTAGAATCTTCATGATAATAGAAAGAAATAGAAGATGTGGTGTCTAATTCTTGATAACTAAGATATTTAGCGTATTGATTTGATTCGATAAAATCATGTAAAATGGCATATCCTTCTTTTAAACATACTTTTAAAAGGGTTTGTTCTATTTCATTGTTTTCAAGAGAATCATTCCAAACATCATAAATCAAATCTAAAGAATCAAGTGAACAATCTTTATGATAATACTTTCTTAAATGACATGTTTTTAATAGAAGATGCTGATAATTTTTTATTTCAGGATATTCAAAAGTAATAATGGCATCTAATTTTCTTTCTTTAAATAATGTTAAAAGTTCTTTTCGTGAATAGGCTTTATAATGAAGATCAATTTTTGGATAGTGTTCTTTTATTGTTTGAAGTAGTTGTAAAAGAAGTTTTTCATCTAATGATTTAATAAAACCAATAGAAAAACTTCCTTGCTTACCTTTTTGATATTCATCAACAATTTGATAACTTAAAGCAACATCCTCTAGAATCTTTTTAGCATAAGGTAAATAAATGATGCCTTCATTTGTTAGTTCTACAGACTTCTTACTTCTTTTAAATAAAGGAATCCCTAAATCTTTTTCTAAACATTGAATTTGTTTGGTAATGGCTGTTTGACTAATATAGAAATTTTGAGCAGTTTTTGTAAAGTTTAATGTTTGGCTTAGATCAACAAAGTATTCTAATTGTTTAATATTCATAGTATCACCTCATAACTTATAGTTATTATAATATGAAATAATGATATTGGAAAGTTATTAAATGATTTACTAAAATAGCTATGAAAAGAGGGATGTTATGAAAAGATACGTTTATTATTTATTAGGAATGAATATTTTAGTATTGGGAATTACGTGTAATACATTATCGAATTTAGGCGTTGGTGCTTTTAGTACACTACCTTTTGCGATAAGTTCTTTAAGTGCTTTGACTTTTGGACAAGCAAATATTATTTTTTATTTAATCTTTGTATTTCTTCAAATCGTTATTGAAAGAAAAATAAGTGTGAAATTTATTTTAGAAATACCATTTTCATTTGTATTTGGATTTTTAGTTGATTTCTATCAATACATAATACCAGCTATGGATCTTAATATTTATACACAAATCATTGTTTTATTGTTTGGAAATACATGTTGTGCAGTGGGTGTTTATTTCATGCTTAAAGGAGATTTAGTCATGACACCAGTAGATGGTTTGGTTTTAAGTATTTCAGAAGTATCTCATAAACCTTATTCTATTTGTAAGAATTGTTTTGATATTTCGATGATTTTATCAACTGTTGTTGTATGTCTTGTTTGTCGTAGTCCAATTTATGGTATCGGGGTAGGAACTGTTTTTTCAGCATTCTATATTGGTCGTGTCATTCGTTTTTGTGAAAATTTCCAATTTACTACATATAAAAAAATCGAGTCTTAGTTATACTGAACCGACTTTGTTGGACAAAAAATAATTAACTTAATGATAAGGCTTG
>JAUNWT010000113.1 GCA_030540195.1 Bacillota bacterium
GGAAAGTATATTGTAGATGACTACTTAGACGGGTCAATTACAATATACCAGAAAATATGAAAAAAATATTATTTAGTGATATTGATGGAACACTTGTAAATGGGGACCATCCAATTTCTTCCAAAGACCAAGATGCTATTAAAAGATTAAGAGAAAAAGGACATTATTTTTCCTTTTGTACAGGAAGAAATATTCAAGAAACAAAAATCATTACTCCTTATTTTGAATATGATTACTTAGTTTTAAATAATGGAGCAATGATTGTTGATCAGCAAGATCAAGTTCTTTATCGAAAACAAATAAAAAATGCGATTGCTAAAGAAATACTAAATGAAAATATGCAAAAATATCCGTATCTCAATTATACATTTTTTGATGGTGAACAAACTTATGGATTCATTAATCAAAAAACATGTAAACTGACAAAAGAGGGATATCAAGAAATAGAAGGGGATTTTCTTGATATTTTAAATAACACAAAAGAAGATATTGATATTGTATGCGCATTTCATCCAAAAGAAAAATTAGACGAAATTAAGGAAATTCAAAAACAAGTCAATCAAAAATATTCAGGTATCCATGCAACTTTAAATGTTGTCTATCTTGATATTACAGTTGATTGTACCAAAGGAACAGGTCTACAAAAACTTTGTTCTTTATTCAAAGAAGAAGTAACATCCTATTGTATAGGGGATTCATTTAATGATTTAGATATGTTTGAAAAAGCAAATCATGCTTATACATTTAACCGTGTTGAACAAAATATAAAAGAAAATACAGAGAATCAAGTTGATTATGTCTATGAAGTTATTGATGCTATGTTAGAGGGGGAATAACAATGAGTTGGCAAAGTAAATTAAGACAAGTAGAACCATATGTTGCAGGGGAACAACCAAAAATCAGTAATATGATTAAATTAAACACAAATGAAAATCCATATGGTCCAAGTGATAAAGTGAAAGAAGTTTTAAAAGAGATTGATATTGGAAAATTAAAACTTTATCCAAATAGTGATGGTGAAGAATTAAGACATGCATTGGCTAATTACCATGGCTTAAAAGATGAACAAGTCTTTTTAGGAAATGGTTCTGATGAAGTTTTAGCACTTACTTTTTTAACCTTTTTTAATGGAAAAGATCCAGTACTTTTTCCAAATATTTCTTATTCATTTTATCCAGTTTATTGTGATCTTTACCAAATGAACTATAAAGAAGTGATTTTAGATAAAGATTTTAAATTGAATGTAGAAGATTTCAAGCAAGCAAATTCGGGAATTATTTTTCCAAATCCAAATGCACCAACAGGATTACTTGTTTCTTTAGATTTTATTGAAGAAGTTTTAAAAAGTAATCCAGATAGTATTGTCGTTGTAGATGAAGCTTATATTGATTTTGGTGGACAAACATGTGTACCACTTATTGATAAATATGATAATTTAGTCGTTATTCAAACTTTTTCTAAATCACGTTCATTTGCGGGGGCAAGACTTGGGGTTGCTTTAGGAAATAAAGAAGCTATTTCACATTTATATGATGTAAAGAATTCATTTAACTCTTATCCAGTAGATTACATCACTCAACAAATTGGTTTGGCTTCGGTTTTGGATAGTCAAGATATGAAAGATAAATGTCAAAAGGTCATCAAGACAAGAGAATATACTAAAACAAAACTTAAAGAATTAGGATTTGTAGTACCTGATAGCTATGCAAACTTTGTTTTTGTAAAACATCCTAAAATTGATGGTGAAAAACTATTTTTAGCACTTAGAAAAGAAGGAATTATTGTACGTCATTGGAATAAACCTTTAATTGATCAGTATTTAAGAATTACGATTGGTACGGATCAACAAATGGAAAGATTATTTGATTTTTTAGAAAGGTATATCGCACATGAACAAAGTAAAGGAGAGTAAAATCTCCTTTTTATTATAATCACTTATAAACGCTTATCGATAATAAGCAAATATAAGTATAATATCTTGACTATAACTTATAAATACTTATAATAGGTGTTGAGGTGATATAAATGACTTACAAATGCGTATTTAGTGATATTGATGGAACACTATTAAATTCTAACCATCAAATAAGTGAAAGAACAAAAAATAAAATTCAAGAACTTTATCAAAGAGATATACCATTCATTCTTGTTTCGGCAAGAATGCCTAAAGGTATGAATTATTTTTTAGATGAATTAAAAATAAAAGAACCGATGGTTTGTTATAGTGGTGGGCTTATTCTTGATGAAAATAAAGAAGTTATTTATTCAAAAGGATTTTCAGTAGAAATGGCAAAACGTCTTTTTGAATATATTAAATATTATTATCAAGTACCTGTAAACTTTTATATAGAAGATCAATGGATGGTTGATGAAATAGATGAGGGGATAGCAGAAGAAAGTAAAATTACGGGATCAACCCCAGAAAAGCTGAATCTTACAAATGTTCAAAAAGTGCATAAATTATTAATTATTGCGAATAGAGAGATTATTGATCAATTAGAAATGAGATTAAAAGAAAAATTCAAAGGGCTAAAAATTTATAAATCAAAAAATACTTATTTAGAAATAATGGATGAATCTGTATCAAAATCAAGTGCAATTCAGTTTTTATGTGATAAAATGAAAATAAGTCTTCATCAAGTTGTTTCTTTTGGTGATAACTATAATGATTTAGATATGTTGTTATTGACAGGAAAAGGTTTTGCCATGGCAAATGGGGCAAAGGGTGTCTTGGAAATGATTCCTACTCATACGCTTTCTAATGATGAAGATGGAATTGTTTATGCTTTAGAAAATTTAGTAGGTGAATAATGTGTATCAAGAAGAAAGAATCTATCAAATATTAAAAATATTAAAAGAGAAGAAAACAATGACGAATCAAGAAATCATGGATTATTTTCATATTTCAAGAGATACAGCAAGAAGAGATATTGTCCGTCTTGTAAATGAAAATCTCGCAATTCGTACTCATGGAGGAATTACTTTAAATGATGTACGCCAAATAGGAAATTATCAAACTCGAAAACAAGAAAATGAAGAAATAAAAAACAAAATAGGTGAAGTTGCTGCTTCTTTAATAGAAAAACATCAAGTTGTTTTTTTTGATACATCAACCACGATAGCATCTTTATGTCAATATGTAACTCAAGATATTGAAGCCTATAGTCATTCGCTTGATAATATAGAAATTCTTTCAAATCATTGTTCTTGTCACATGATTGGTGGAAAGTACTATAAAAAGAATCGTTATATGTATGGAAGTCAAACATTAAATGCCTTAGATCAAATTTATTTTGATTTATGTTTTATAGGAGTGGCAGCGATTATGGAAGATGGTATCTATGTTGAAGAATTTGAAGATGCAGCTATCAAAAGAAAATTAGCGAGTCGTAGTCAAAAGGTCTGTCTTGTTGCTGATCATAGTAAATTTAATAAAAAAAGCACATATAAAGCGCTTGATTTTCAAGATATTGATGTTTTTATTACAGATTTTTTACCGGATGAATATAAAGATAAAATCAATTGTCAAATTATTGAAATAAAAGAAGAAAAGTAGATTCACATGCGAATCTACTTTTTTGCAAGCATTTTATCAAAAAAATAACCAATTATTCTAAAAATCATGGCTAAACCAAAGATTGATAAAGCACTAATTGTTTCATATTTATGAAAAAGAAATGTACATAAAAAATATGCAATAATTCCTAATGCTGCCCCTAAACCTGTTAATAATGTCATGAAAACATCTTTTTGTTGTTGTTTCATAATTTCACCTCAAGCACTATTCTATCATAACAAAAACCAAGAAACAATAAATAGAAGTTCATAAGTGCTTGTGCTATAATTGTAATGAAATGAAAGGGGAAGTCTATGTATAATACGTTGATTTTTGATTTAGATGGAACACTAGTAGATTCAATTGAAGATTTAGCTTTATCTACGAATATTTTAATGGAAGAAAACCATTTTCCAACTTATGATTTAGATACTTATAAACAATTTGTAGGGAATGGTGTTGATAAATTAATAGAACGTGCTTTACCGGAAGAATACAAAAAAGATGTTAGAAAATATCGTTCACGTTTTGATGAAATTTATAAGGAAAATTGTTTAAAAAATACCAAACCTTATCCAGGTATGGAAAAATTAATTGATGAACTTTATCATCAAGGTTATAAATTAGCTGTTGTAACCAATAAGCCAAAAGCAAATGCAGTAACAATTGTTAATCATTTATTTCCAAATAAGTTTATGTATGTTTTTGGAAATACGGTTTACCAACCAAAAAAACCACATCCATGTCTTGTACAGCTTGCAATGCAATTAATGGAAAGTAATAAAAATGAGACATTAATGATTGGTGATAGTAATGTAGATATTGAAACTGCTATTAACGCCAAAATTAAATCAATTGGTTGTGAATGGGGCTTTCGCGGAAAAGAAGAACTTGTTCAAGCAGGAGCTACATATACCGTTTCTAAGCCAAGTGATATAAAGGAACTTTTAAAATGATTGCTGCTTCACGTTGTTTAATTGGTGAAAACTGTACCTATGCTGGTAAAAATAATCTTTGTAAGGAAATCAAAGAACTCTATGATCAAGGATTGGTCTTACCACTTTGTCCAGAAGTATTAGGTGGTCTGTCCATTCCTAGAACACCTTGTGAAATTATTGGAAATAAGGTCATTGATCAAAAGGGTATTGATCGTACAAGGGAATATACAACAGGGGCAAAAATTGCTTTAGAAAAATGTCTAGAAAAAGATATTAAAATTGTTGTTTTAAAAGCAAAGAGTCCAAGTTGTGGAAAAGATTTTATTTATGATGGAACATTTTCACATCAGCTGGTTGAAGGAAATGGTATTTTTGTACGAATGTTAAAAGAACAGGGAATACAAGTTTATAGTGAAAATGAAATGGAAGAAGTATTAAAAAGAATAAATGGAGGAAAGTAAAAATGGGACATATTTTATGGGTAGAACCCGTATTTAAAGAAATGATTTGGGGAGGAAACCAACTTAAAGAAAAGTATGAGTATGCTATTCCAAGTGACCAAACAGGAGAATGTTGGGCACCTTCAGCACATCCA
>JAUNWT010000018.1 GCA_030540195.1 Bacillota bacterium
TCGTTAAACTAACGAGTTAGCACCATTTTTTTGTCTTAAACTTCTAAAGTCAGGTTTTGTGTAAAGATTATGTTAAACTTCTTTACAAAACCTTAACAATTCTTTTTAAAACAGCTTTCAATAAATAAAATCATATATCTATAAAAAGGGAAAATAAGCAGTGTAGTAACAATATTGAAGAAGCCATGAATAAATGCAAGTTGCAAACGAGGTGATACAGGAACATAAAAACGAAATGTTAAAAAAAGATGATAAAAAGGAGTCAGGAAAATCATAAAAAAAGTCGTTCCAATAACATTAAATAAGAAATGAAAAAGAGCAGCTTTTTTTGCGGAAGAATTGGCTTTAAGGGCAGAAAAAAAAGCAGTAATGGTTGTACCAATATTACAACCAAAGATATATGGGATAGCAACATAAAGGGAAATGGCTTTTAAATGGTACATTTGTTGGACAATGGCAATCATGGCACTTGATGATTGAATAAGGGCAGTTGTGATGGTTCCACCGAGCATGGCAAGAATAGGATGATTGGTAAAAAGGGTCACTAATTGAATAAATTCAGGAAGTTTAGTAATGGCTTCAAGACGTAAGGACATCAGTTCTAGTCCATAAAATAAACAACCAAGTCCAAAAATAATTTGTGCGAGACCTTTTATTTTAGGATGATTAGAAAATAATAAACAAAAGGCACCAATAATTAAAAAGAAAGAAGCATATTGAAAAAGATCAAAGCCCACAATAAAGGCGGTAATGGTTGTACCAATATTGGCTCCCATAATAATCCCAATACTTTGCGAAAAGGTCATAAGGTTTGCGTTGATTAAACTGACGGTTAAAGCGGTTGTGGCAGAACTTGATTGAATGATACAAGTTATAAAACAACCAATAAGAATAGCCTTAAAAGTAGAAGAGGTACATTTAGAAAGAAGATTTTTTAAACGTGTTGGCGAGAGTTCTTGTAAAGAAAGAGAAAGATAGTCGATACCAAATAAAAAAAGTGCCAGACCGATTAGAATAGAAGTCCAAGAAACTTGGTTCATGAAAAAGCCTCCTTTTTCATATTTTAAAAATAATCATTTTTAACTAGAAAAAATATTATTTCTTTGTAAAAATATATGAAGGGGGTGTTTTTATATGAAAGGTAGATGGAAGAAATTTTTATCTTATTATAAAAATTATAAAGTCTTATTTTTTAAAGATATGTTTTGTGCCATGGTTTCGGCAGCCATTACACTTGTTTATCCCATGATTACACGTTATATTACCGGAACAATTTTAAATCAACCAAAAATTGATTATTCTAAGATTTATATACTGGGAATTTTTATGCTTTGTTTGATTGTTGTTGAATATTTTTGTAATTATTTTATTGGTTATTTAGGACATGTCATGGGTGTCTATATGGAAAGAGATTTACGTAATGAATTATTTAGTCATTATCAAAAATTATCTTTTCGTTTTTATGATGAACAAAATACAGGGCAATTGATGTCACGTCTAACGAATGATTTATTTTCTTTAACCGAACTTTATCATCATGGACCAGAAGATATTGTGATTTCTATTATTAAGTTTATTGGCGCTTTTATTTTACTTTCATATATTAATGTCAAACTCACTTTGATTTTATTTGCAATCTTACCATTTATGTTTTTATTTGCTTGGTATTATAATAAAAAGATGAAAAAAGCTTTTAAAAGAAATAAAGAGAGAATTGGTGATATCAATGAACGTATTGAAGATAATTTATCAGGAATTCGTGTTGTTAAAAGCTTTGCAAATGAAGATCAAGAGTTAGAACGTTTTGACACACAAAATGGATATTATGTAAATGCTAAGAAAAATAGTTATTATTATATGGGAAGATATAATGCAGGACTTACTTCTTTTACGAGTTTAATAACGGTTTCTGTTATCTTTTTTGGAACTTTATTTATTTCTTATGGTAGTATTAATGTTGCAGATTTAATTGCCTTTTTACTTTATGTCACGAACTTGATAGATCCCGTTAAAAAGCTTTTAAACTTTACCGAACAGTTTCAAGAAGGGGTTACTGGTTTTGAACGTTTTATGGAAATACTAGAAATTGAACCAGATATTCAAGATACAAAAAATGCAGTTGTATTACAACATGTTGAAGGGAATGTCACTTTTGATCATGTTTCATTTCGTTATAATGAGCAAACACCTTATGTGTTAAATAACATTAACTTAGATGTAAAACCAGGGGAGTATATTGCTTTTGTTGGTTCATCAGGAGTTGGTAAAACAACGATTTGTTCTTTGATTCCTCGTTTTTATGAAGCAACTAAGGGAAATGTTTTTATTGATGGAATCAATGTTAAGGAAATCAAACAACAATCTTTAAGAGAAAATATTGGGATTGTTCAACAAGATGTTTACTTATTTACAGGAACAATCATGGATAATATTCGTTATGGAAATTTACAGGCGAGTGATGAAGAAGTCATTGAAGCCGCTAAAAAAGCTAATGCGCATGATTTTATTATGGAATTAGAAGAAGGGTATGATACAGATTGTGGACAACGTGGTGTTAAATTATCTGGAGGACAAAAACAACGTATTTCAATTGCACGTGTCTTTTTGAAAAATCCACCAATTCTTATTTTTGATGAAGCGACAAGTGCTTTAGATAATGAAAGTGAAAGCATTGTGCAAGAATCTTTAGAAAAATTATCTCAAGATCGTACAACTTTTGTTATTGCGCATCGTTTATCAACGATTAAAAATGCGAAACATATTTGTGTTTTAACGGAAAATGGCATCGAAGAACAAGGAAGTCATGAAGAATTGATGAAATTAAATGGAAGTTATGCAAGATTATATAATATGCAATTTAAAGGGGAAGAATAATATGGAAAGAAAATATATATTTTTTGATATTGATGGGACACTTTTAGATGATAATCCTGGAGGAAAGATTTTAGAAAGCACATATCGTACGTTAGATAAATTAAAAGAAAATGGACATTTTGTTGCTATTGCGACAGGGAGAGCACAATATATGGCAATGGATGCTGCTAAAGAAGCCCATATTGATTGTTTAGTAACAGATGGAGGAAACGGTATTACTTTACATAATGAACTTCAATATATTAAACCGATTGACTTTGTTCAAGCCAATCGTGTGATTGATCAATGTATTGAACATCATTTACCATTTGCAGTTGCTTTAGGAAATGAAGCTGTTTTATATACAAATCAAAGTGATCAAAAAGATCAAAAACTTCCTGTAAAATTAGTTGTTGATGAAAGTATAGACTTTCATCAAGTAAAGGAAATTTATAAGGTTTTTATTGAATGTAGTGAACAAGAAGAAAAATTATTGGATTTAGGAACTTTGGAATATATGCGCTATTTTAAAGGACAAATTATTATAGAACCCGCAGATAAATATAAAGGTATTTTAGAAATGGTTCATTTATTAAAAGGTGATGAAAAGGATATTGTTGTCTTTGGTGATGGCTTGAATGATATTTCTATGATTGAACAAGCACCTTTAGGCATTGCTATGGGTAATGCAATCGATGAAGTAAAAGCAGTCGCAAATTTTGTAACCAAAAGAAATGATGATGATGGTATTGAATATGCTTGTCGTCATTTTGGCTGGATTGATTAAATAAAATAAGCTATACTATAAATGGGTGAGATTATGGAACTAATTAAAGATTTTTTAATCATTATTGGTATTTTTGTATGTATGTCTTTAGGTATTTTCTTTTTACTTCATAGTGGTGATGCCAAAAAGAAAACGAAACAAACAATTCAAGATACAAGAGACAGTATTCAAGAAACAAACCAACAACTCGATGATGTTTTAGAACAATTACAAGAAATGAACGCCCCTTTAGAAAAAGCAATGAAGGCAGTACGTTCTTTCAATGATAAAGTTTTATCAAAAAAATAATCGAGGAATGTTGACAAAGCTTAAATATTATCTATAATACAGGTATATAAATAAACTCAATGAAAAAGAGAGTAGTTTTATTGGATATGTTAGAGAGCCTATGTTGGTGGAAATTAGGTATTGAAAATAAAATGAAGCGCACTTTGGAGAGGGTTATCTGAATACATAGGATAACAAGCTAACCAGCTTTAACGGTGAGGTGGATATGTTTATCATATCAACAAGAGTGGTACCGCGGAATCTTTCGTCTCTTAGCAATCGCTAGGAGACGTTTTTTATTGGGTAGAAAAGGGGAAAAGATTATGAAAAAAGTATTAAAATTAATGTTAGCGCTTGTGATGACTTGTGCTATTGCTGGATGTTCATCTAGCAGTAAAAATGATGCTGATGTGACAATTACAATTGGAACATCACCTGATTATGCACCTTATGAATCATTAAATAAAAAAGGTGAAATTGTTGGTTTTGACGTAGATATGGCAAAATTATTTGAAGGTTATTTATCTGATATGGAAGGTAAAACTTATTCATTAGAATTTAAACAAATGGATTTTGATAACATCGTTACTCAAATTCAAGGGGATCAAATTGATTTAGGTATTTCTGGTTTTACTTATAGTGAAGATAGAGTTGTTGAATGGTCTGATCCATATTTAGGAACTCAACAAGTTGCTGTTGTACCAAATGGTTCTGCAATTACTTCAAATGATCAATTAGTTGGTAAAAAATTAGCTGCTCAAACTGGAGCTACTGGTGAACAAGCTGCTAAAGAAGTTGAAAATGCCGATGTTGTTTCAATGAAAAACGTACAAGATATTTTCAATGGTTTAGCAAGTAATCAATATGATGCAGCAATCGTTGATTTAGGTGTTGCTAAACAATATGTATCTAGTGGAAACTTTACACAATTAGATGGTTCATTAATGGATGAAAAAAACTATGTTATCGCTAAAAAAGGTAATACAAAAATGATCAAATTAATGAATAAATGTATTAAAAAATTCTTAGCTTCAAAAGATTACGATAAATTATGTAAAAAATATGATTTATCACCATTAGAAAAATAAAAAATTATAGAAAAGGGGTATAGAAATGTTTGTAGCTTTTTCAAAAGTGTTTACTCCTGAAAACTTACTTTACTTTGCTAAGGGTGCAGTAGTATCACTTTTACTTGCTGCTGTATCCCTTTTATTTGGTATTGTTTTTGGGATTTTAGGATCTTCAGCAAAAAGATCAAAATATAAAATTTTTAGAATAATTGGAAATGTGTATGTTGAAGTTATTCGTGGCACACCAATGTTACTTCAAATCTTGATTTTATTTTCAGTTATTCCATCTATCTATACAGCATTTACAGGAAATGTTTTAAGAATTAATGTCTTTTTAATTGGTGCCATTGCTATGTCTATTAACAGTGGTGCTTATTCAACAGAACTTATTCGTAGTGGAATTAACGGGGTTGATAAAGGACAATGGGAAGCTTGTGAAACATTAGGGCTTTCTTATAAACAAACAATGAGACTTGTTATTTTACCACAAGCCTTCAAAAGAATTATTCCACCAATGATCAGTGAATTTATTACATTAATTAAGGATTCTTCATTAATCAGTTGTATTGGTGCGGTTGAATTATTAAAATCGGCTCAAGTAGTTGGAGCACAATATTACGATGTTATGTCACCTTATTGTATTGTTGCTGTTTATTATTTAATTATGACAATTAGTATTTCTTATTTAGGTAGATATGTAGAAAAGAGGTTAGCTGAAAGTGATTAAAGTTGAACATATATCAAAACAATTTAAAAAAGTAAAAGCAGTTGACGATGTTTCTCTTGAAGTAAAAAAAGGAGAAATCGTGTGTTTGATTGGGCCTTCTGGTTCAGGTAAGAGTACAGTTTTAAGATGTATTCATGGTTTAGAAGTACCAGAAACAGGACATGTATACCTTAATGGAGAAGTCTTAGATCCAAAGAAATCTAATTATCAAGAATTAAGAAATAAAATGGGATTTGTTTTCCAACATTTCAACTTATTTCCACATATGACGGTTTTAGAAAACTTAACACTTTCACTTACAAAAGTACGTCACATGGAGGAAGAAAAAGCCAATGAAATAGCTTGTAACTATCTTACAAGAGTTGGCTTATTAGATAAAAAAGATGAATATCCAAACAAACTTTCAGGTGGACAAAAACAAAGGGTAGCGATTGCGAGAAGCTTATGTACAAGTCCTGAAATCATGCTTTTTGATGAACCAACAAGTGCCTTGGATCCAGAAATGGTTATTGAAGTATTAGAAGTTATGCAACAACTTGCTAAAGAAGGAATGACAATGATTGTTGTTACTCATGAAATGGGCTTTGCTAAAACAGTTGCAGATCGTGTTATTTTCTTAGAAAATGGTAAAATCGTTGAAGAAAACGATGCTAAAGCTTTCTATGAAAATCCTAAAACTGAACGTGCGCAAGATTTCTTAAAGAAGGTTATGCACTAATGAAACTACAACGTTTTGAAGTAGAGTCTTATATGACTTTACATGAAAATAACTGTCGATATAATTTGGCAGATACAGTTGCTAAATCTCTAACTTTAAAGGAGTTATTAGCGTATGATAAAAAAGATTCATTAGAAGATTTAATGAATCTTTCTTTAGATTATGGTGCTATTGAAGGTTCTCATGAATTAAAAAAAGGCATTTTAAGTTTGTATCAAAGTGGCGATGATGAAGAAATTGCCATCTGTCATGGTGGTGTTAATGCCAATGAACTGGTTTTAATGACATTACTTTCAACAAATGATCATATTTTATCTTTTTTACCAACATACCAACAACTCTATAGTTTTCCTGAATCTTTAGGGGTAGAAGTTGATTTTATTCATTTAAAAGAAGAAAATGAATGGAAAATTGACTTTGAAGAATTAGAAAAAAATATTAAAGAAAATACAAAAATGATTTGTTTGAATTTACCAAACAATCCTACAGGAACAACTTTAAATCATGAAGAAATGCAACGCCTTATTCAAATATGTAAAAAACATGATCTCTATGTTCTTGTTGATGAAATCTATCGAGGACTTTATCAAGAAGAATCCATTAGTGATTTTTATGAAAAAGGAATAGCAACTTCAGGTCTTTCTAAAGTTTTATCAACTCCTGGACTTCGTATTGGTTGGATCAAAACAAAAGATAAAGAGCTTATTCGTTTGATCAATGAAAGACGTGATTATTCGATTATTAGTAGTGGACCTATTAACGATTATTTAGGGGCACTTACTTTAAAATATAGTAAAGAGATTTTAAAAAGAAATCGTGAGATTTTAGAAGAAAATAAAAGTTATTTAAAGAAATGGCTACAAGCACATCCACATCTTTCATGTGTTATACCAGAATATGGAACGGTTTGTTTTCTAAAATATGATTATCAAATAGATTCAAATACTTTCTGTGAAACATTACAAGAAGAAACAGGTGTTTTCTTTGTTCCTGGATGTTGTTTTGATGTAGAAAATCATTTACGTTTTGGACTTGCAAATGATCCACAAATTGTCAAAGAAGGCTTAGATGTATTTTCAAATTGGTTAAAAAAATTAGACACTTCAAGATAAAGAAGTGTCTTTTATTATGATTTTAAAACAATAAATTGCGCTTAAAGTTAAGGTTGTAATCAATCCTGTAAATAAGCTAATTAAAATCGCATTAACATAAAGATAATGAGATAAAGTATAGGTCAAAATGATTTCTAAAGTACATTCAATTATAGAGATGATAAACATGACTTTGTTTTTATTTTTAGCTTGTAGAATTGTTGAAAGAGGAGTTTGTAAATAAAATAGTAAAAAAGGAAAAGCCATGTATTTTAATTGTTGATAACCACTTGTTGTATTGTAAAGAATCATAAGTGATTGTTTTGGAAAAAAATAGAAAATCAAAGTAAAAGGAAGTCCAATAAGAAAACAAATAAGTAAGGCATAGAGCAAATGTAAAAAAGTATTACTTTTATGATAATAGAGATCATCTGTTGCAATAGGTAAATAAAGACGATAGATAATCGTACAAAAAAAGGTTGGTGTAACAAGCATGGAAACAACGTAGCCAGAAAGGATGGCGTATTGGTCTTGAATAAAATTTTGAGTTAAACCAAGTCGAGTTAAAACATGGATCAAAAGAATAGGTTCTAAAAAATTCATAAAACAATGATAAAGCCGTGAACCGGTTAAAGGTAATGAAATATTAAGTAAATCTTTTATAATTAAATTTTGTTTGTTGATGTTTTTTAAAGGAGTAAAAGAATATTTTTTACGACTTAAAAGAAGCAAATAAATAATTGACATTAATTCACCAAAGCTCATTGATAAATAAGCAATTGTTACTAAAAAAGGCAAGGAGGAACTTAAAGGATTTTTTAAAAATAAGTAAGTAAATAAAAGACGGGATGTTTCTTCAACAATTTGACTTTTAGCGATGACATAGACATGACCTTTTGCTAAATAATAATTTTTAATAATGCCACTAATTGCAATTAAAGGAATAAAAAGCAAAAAAGATAAAATAGGATAAAGTGTATATTCGTTTTTTAGTAAGGAATGAGCAATGAATGGACTTAAAATAAAGAGAGTGCCACAAATAACAATGACTGAAAAAAATGATAAAAGAATGGCGGTAATAATGACTTTGTAGTTTTTATATTGAGGATGTAATATAAGACGAAAAACAGCAGAAGGAATTCCGACTTGTCCAAGAGTCAAACACAAAGAAAGTGTTGGCATAATGACAAGATAAAGAGACATGGCTTCTAAAGGGAGAAGCCTGGAAAGTAACATTCTATTTAAAATACTAAAGATTTTAGATATAGCCGAACTTGCAGAAAGAATAATAAATGAATTGATAAGTTTTCTTTTCATAAAAGACTTCCTTTATGTCGAATTTTCATCTATAATAGATGAAGTGGGAGTTGATTTGTGATGAACGAAAAACTGGATTATAAATTCGGTAAGTATGATTTAAATTTTTTAATTAAATTAAAAGCACATGATTTTCGTAAGCAAAATATAGATAATATATCAGAAAAACAAATAAGAGATTATTTGTTTAATATTAAATGGAAATCTCAAAAGAGTCTACCAATGTGTGATATTATTGATGATGTAATGAATTTACAATTTTCTGAGATTTTTGATTATTTAAGTGTACAAGCTGTTAAAGAAGCAAGTACACTCGATTTAAAAGCATTTCAAGAATTCATTTCAAAATAGTTGGTTACAACTATTTTTTATTTAAGGAGATTTTATGAACTGGGATATAAAAGAAGTACATAACTATAATGAATATATGCAAAAATATTCAATTCATTCTTTACTTGCAAAGATTTTTGCCCAAAGAGAATATAATGAACAAGATGTTCAAGGACATACTTCAAAGAGATTAATTTATCATGATTTTTCATTGTTTTTAGATGCGGATTTAGTTTTAGACCGCATACAAGAAGCTTTAGAAAATGATGAAAAAATATGTATTTATGGAGATTATGATTGTGATGGAATCTTATCGACAACAATTCTTGTTCAAGCCTTTCTAGAGTTAGGTAAGAAAGTAGGTTATCATATTCCAAATCGTTTTGAAGATGGTTATGGATTAAATAAAGAAAGAGTCCAACAAATGTATGAAAAAGGTTATACGTTATTGATTACCGTGGATAATGGCATTAAAGCGTATGAAGCGATTGATCTTGCCAATGAACTAGGGATTGATGTCATTGTTATTGATCACCATGATTATGATGAACTCCCTGATGCCTGTGCCATCATTCATACAAAAATGTCACCGGATTATCCGTTTAAAGAAATATGTGGAGGTTTTCTTGCGTATAAATTGGCGAGTAGTTTACTTGGAAGACATGATAAATATTTATTCTCTTTGGCGGCCATTACAACAATTTCAGATATGATGCCTTTAGTTGATGAAAATAAATCGCTTGTTTCACGGGGACTTCAATTTATGAACGAAGAGAAATATTTTCAATTAGAGCTTTTAATTGGAGAAAATCAAAAATATAATACAACAACTTTAGGCTTTAATATTGCACCTAAAATCAATTCTTTTGGAAGACTACCAGAGCTTGTTAATCCAAATCATTTAGTACGTTATTTTTTAAAGGATGTTGATCAAAAATTTGCGATTCAAATTTCTCAATACGCTAAAAAAATCAATAGTAAACGACAATCGCTTACAAATGAACAATACAAAAATATTTTAGAAAATAGTCAAAAAGAGGAATTTTTATACAGCTATGATCAAGAAGTTCATGAAGGAATCGTTGGGTTGATTGCTGGAAAATATACCCATGAATTTCAAAAACCAAGCTTTGTGATGAAATATGATGAAAAAAATGAAGTCTATCGAGGAAGTGCTAGAAGTGTTGAAAGTATTCCTTTAAATCAAATCTTTGATGATTTAAAAGAGTATTTTGTACAATATGGTGGACATGCTTTAGCGGGTGGTTTTCAAGTGGCCAAAGATGAAGTTCTAACTTTAAAAGAGGCATTACATACCTATTTAACAACACATACTTTTTCTGATGAAAAATACTTAGAAGGAATTGAAATTGATTTAAATGAATTGACTCTTCCAGCAGTGAGAGAGTTAGAACTATTAGAACCGTATGGTCAATGTAATGAAGAAATGAAATTTGTTTTAAAAGACATTACCAATTTTACAAGCCGTGTTTTATCTGATGGAAAACATTTACGCTTTGATATTCCTTTAAATAAAGGAAATTTACAAGCACTTTATTTTAATTGTTCAAAAGAAATTGAACAATTACAACAAAAAAAGACAATTTCTTTAATTGGAACTTTAAAAATTAATAAATATTTAAATACAGAATCAATAAATATGATTATAGAGGATATGAAATAGTTTCCTTGATAATAAAAGTTTGTTATAATAGAAATAGGAGGAGTACATAAAATGGACTTTAAAAAATATATTGCTGACATCAAAGATTTCCCAGAAGAAGGAATTATCTTTAGAGATGTTACACCTTTATTAAAAGATAAAGAAGCTTATAAAGAAACAATTGATACTTTTGCAAAATGGGCTGAAGGATTAGGAGTCAACGTAGATGTTGTTGCTGGTCCAGAAGCAAGAGGATTCTTATTTGGATGTCCTGTAGCTTATAAAATCAATGCAGGATTTGTCCCTGTAAGAAAACCAGGAAAATTACCGAGAGAAACTGTTTCAGCAAGTTATGCTTTAGAATATGGAACAAATGAAGTACATATTCATGCAGATAGTATTAAACCAGGAGAAAATGTTATTATCGTGGATGATTTACTTGCTACAGGTGGTACTGTTGAAGCAACAATTCAACTTGTTGAAAAACTTGGTGGTAAAGTTGTAGGAATTGCCTTTTTAATCGAACTTGAGGCTTTAAAAGGAAGAGAAAGATTAAAAGACTACAATGTTTATTCAATGTTAACTTATTAAGTAAAAGAGAGGAGACTCTCTTTTATCATATGAGGGGGTTATAATATGAAAGAGTTTAAAAAAGCTGGAGATAAAGTCACAATTGAAGATGTCTATGAATCATGTAGACGCTATATTACTAATGAAGATGATATGAAGCTTATTAAAAAAGCTTATGATTATATCATGGTTAAACATGAAGGACAAAAACGTAAAAGTGGGGAACCTTATACGATTCATTTGATTTGGGTTGCTTATATTCTATCTACTCTACAAACAGGCCCACTTACAATTACGGCAGGTCTTTTACATGATGTCATGGAAGATTGCGATGTATCACGCGAAGAAATGGTCAAAGAATTTGGTGAAGAAGTGACAACCCTTGTTGAAGGAGTTACGAAGATTTCTAAGATGCCATTTAAAGATGAAGCAGATGTTTATGCGGAAAACCATCGTAAAATCTATATTGCTATGGCTAAAGATATCCGTGTTATCTTGATTAAATTTGCCGATCGTTTACACAATATGCGTACGTTACAATTCATGCCCCCAGAAAAACAAAAACGTATTTCTCGTGAAACGTTAGAAGTCTATACACCAATTGCCCATCGTTTAGGGTTAAGTGATATTAAAACAGAATTGGAAGATCTTTCATTATCTTACTTAGACCCAATTGCTTATCATGATATTGCTCGTCTTCTTCAAACTAAACAAGATAAACGTAAAGAATCAGTGGCGAAAATGATGGAAGAAGTTGAAAACTTATTAAAAGAAAATCATTATCAATATCGTATTTTAGGTCGTGCCAAATCTATTTATAGTATTTATAAAAAAATGTTTAAAAAACATAAACGTTTTGATGAACTTTATGATCTTTATGCACTTCGTATTATTTTACAAGATAAATTAGATTGTTATAGTGTTTTAGGTTTGATCCATGACCATTATCGACCAATTCCAGGGCGTTTCAAAGATTATATTGCCATGCCAAAGCCAAATATGTATCAGTCACTTCATACTTCTGTTATTGGCGAAGATGGAAACACTTTTGAAATCCAAATTCGTACCGAAGAAATGGATGAACTTGCTGAACTAGGGGTTGCGGCTCACTGGCGTTATAAAGAAGGAAAAGGCTATTCTGCAAAAGATGAACAAAAAGAAATTGGGGAAAAACTTCAATGGTTAAGAGAATTTATTTCTTTGTCCGATGATATTAAAGATGGCGATGCTAAAGAATATTATGATTCAATTTCACGTGATATTTTTGAAGCCAATGTTTATGTTTTAACGCCACAAGGAAAAATTGTTGAACTTCCTAATGGTTCAACACCGGTTGATTTTGCCTATCGTATTCATACAGAAGTAGGACATCATACAGTTGGTGCTATTGTTAATAATGTCATGGTGCCTATTGATACAAAATTAAATACGGGAGATGTTTGTGAAATTAAAACCAACAAACAATCTGCTGGACCAAGTGAAGACTGGCTAAAATTTGTAAGAACGGCAGGAGCACGTAATAAAATTCGTACTTTCCTTGCTAAAAAAGAAGCTGAAACAAAGAAAGATACAATTGAAGATGGTAAGAAAATCTTAAAAGATGAAATCAAAAAACGTGGTCTTGATGAAAAGAAATTCTTGGATCCAGAAACTTATAAAACTTATTTAGGGGCTTTTGGAGCAAGAAGTTTAGATGATATTCTTTATTTCATTGGGAAGAAAAATCTTTCTGTTGCGACACTTCTAGAAAAAGTAAATCCTAAAAAAGCTGGATTCTTTGATAATTTATCTAAAATCTTACAAAGAAATAATGAACAAAGAGAAAAATTAGAAAAAACAACATCAAATAACGGCGTTGTTGTTAAAGGCGTTTCAGGATTAAAAATCCAATTATCTAAATGTTGTAATCCAATTCCAGGAGATAAAATTACGGGTTATGTTTCTCAAGGACAAGGAATCAAAGTCCATCGAGTAGATTGTCCAAATATTAAACAAAAGGAAATTCAAAATCGTTTAATTGATGTTTACTGGGATTTTGCATCACTTTCTAATTTAAAATTTGATGCTGATTTACAAATTGATGGTTTGGATCGTACAAATTTATTAAATGATATTATTACTGTTTTAGGACAAATGAAAATTAATATTTTAAATATTCATGCTGATGCTTCAGATGATGGAAGAGCCTTGATTAAATTAAAAATCGGGGTGGATGATGCAGAACATTTAAATCGTGCAATCGCCAATCTTGAACGTATTCAAGGAATTTATGAAATCAAAAGAGTTATTCATTAGAATTATAGTTTTAAACTATAATTCTTTTTTAAAAGAGGGAAACTATGAAAAAAGAAAAAGAAGTTATTCATTTTAAAGATGGAACAACAAAGACAGAAGAAACAAAAGAATATGCACCAGAGGACGGTTTTATAGAAGATGACTACTTATTAATGGAGGATAAAGGAGTCTATCATAAAGGATATCAAACGAGAAAAACAATCAAAACAAATGATCCTCGCATTGTTCGAGCTTTTCTTAAATCGTTTTGTCTGCTTTTTCTAGGAATTGGTTTGTTTTTACTGATTATTCATCAATGGGTGTTTGGAATGATTTTTGTTTTAACAAGTGTATACATCTATAAAATGGAAAATCAAAAAAATGATGAAAGAGAAAAAGAATTTGTTAAAAATTCTCAATATAATAAGCAAGACAAACAGGTTATTAATGATTTTAAACAAGAAATAAAAGAGGAAACAAAAAATACTGTTTCTAATACATTTTCTAAAGAAAATGGTAAACAATTTAAAAAAATCTTTATTTTACTTTATAGTATTATTACTTTTTTGATTGTTTTATTGTTAGGAATTTTTATCAGTTGGTTATTAGCGTTGTTTATTTTATGTTTGCTTGCCTTTGTGGGAATTCTTTATTATGTATTTATTAATTATTTATTTAGGCATTAAAAAAATCTATCGTTTGGATAGATTTTTTTATAATAAATGAATATTATTTTTTTCGCATTCATCAATCATTTCTTGAGGCCAGATACTTGCTTGTACTTCACCGATATGAGCTCTATTTAAAAGTAACATACAAAGTCTTGATTGACCAATACCACCACCGATAGTGTAAGGTAATTCTTTATTGACGATTGCTTGATGATATGGAAGATTTAAACGATCTTCACAATTTTCTTTCTTTAATTGTTCTACTAAAGAATCTTCATCCACACGGATACCCATTGATGAGATTTCTAAGGCACATTGTAATGGTTCATACCAGAATAATAAGTCACCATTTAATTTCCAATCATCATAATCTGGAGCACGTCCATCATGTTTTTGACCGCTTTGTAAAATATCACCGATTTGCATAACAAAGACACAACCAAATTCTTTACAAATTTTATTTTCTCTTTCTTTAGCTGTTAAATCAGGATATTGGTTTTCTAATTCTTGTGCGGTAATGAAATGGACACGATCTGGTAAACGATTAACAACATGAGGGTATTTATACCAAACTTCATGTTCCATATGTTTAATGACTTTAAAAATCTTTTTAACATGATTTTTTAATGTTGTAATATTACGATCTTCTTTTTCAATGACACGTTCCCAATCCCATTGGTCAACATAGTAAGAATGAAGATTATCAACCTCTTCATCTTTTCTAATGGCATTCATATTTGTATAAAGCCCTTCACGAACACCAAAACCATATTTTTTAAGTGCCATTCTTTTCCATTTAGCAAGAGAATGAACAACTTCAATATCATCATTTTCAAAACAACTAATTTGGAAAGAAACAGGTTTTTCAACACCATTTAAGTTATCGTTTAAACCACTACTTTTTTGTACAAAAAGAGGTGCTGAAATTCTTTCTAACATTAAAGCTCTTCCAAATTCTTTTTGAAATGTATCTCTTATGTATTTAATTGCTTCTTGTGTTTGTCTTAAAGATAACACAGGATCATAGTTTTCTGGAATAATGAGATTCATTTTATTTTCCCCCTTAATAATATGTTTTATTTTATCATTTATCAAAATATATGAAAGATAATAATAGATATAAAAATATATCAAATGTATTCATTTGTTGTCAATCAGCTATCTTTTCTGTATAATAAGAAAAAATGAAAAGTAGGTGTAAACATGAGAAATTTAGAACATGTCAAACATGTTATTATAAAAATTGGTTCTACTTCTTTATGTAATGAAGATGGACAACTAGATAAAGAAAGAATTTTAAAGCTTATCCAACAAATAGCAGTTTTAAAACGAAAAGGGTTAAAAGTGACCCTTGTTTCATCAGGAGCAATTTCTTCAGGAATGGGTGTTTTAAATTTAAGTGAAAAACCCACAGAAATTTCTAAAAAACAAGCACTTGCAGCTATTGGACAAGCACATTTAATGCAAATCTATGAAGATTTATTCTCTTTGTTTCATTTAAAATGTGCCCAAATTTTATTGAATCATGATGATTTTGATCATCGTAAACGTTTGATGAATTTAAGTTATGCCTTATCTTCCATCTTAGATTATGATGTGATTCCTATTATTAATGAAAATGATACATTGGCAGTAGATGAAATTAAAGTAGGAGACAATGATACGTTATCGGCCTTATTATTACCAATTGTCGATGCGCAATTACTTGTTTTAGTTTCAGATATTGATGGACTATATGATGATAATCCTCATACCAATCCTAATGCAAAATTATTAAGTGATATTGCACTTGTCGATGATAAAATTATGAACTTTGCGAAAGATTCAAGCAGTCAATTTGGTACAGGAGGTATGGTAACAAAATTACGTGCCGCTAAAATTGTCAATGACTATGGAGGAGATATGGCTATTGTCGATGGTAATAATGAAACAGCCCTTATTGATTTATTAGAAGGAAAACAAATCGGAACATATTTTAGTGGGAAAGCAGGGCGTACTTTAAGCGCTAGAGATCATTGGATCATGTATCGAAGTTCTCCTAAGGGAAAAGTCATTATTGATGATGGAGCTTGCGAGGCTTTAAAAACACATACAAGTTTGCTACCTAAAGGGATTAAAGAAATAGAGGGCTCTTTTATGCAAGGAAGTGTCATTGATGTTCTTTCTTTTAAAGGACAATTGATTGCTAGAGGAATTACGAATTATTCAAGTGATGAGTTAAAATTGATAAAAGATCATCATAGTAATGAAATAGAAAGTATTTTACATTATAAAGATTATGATGAAGTGATTCATGCAGATAATCTTGTTATTAATAAGGGGTGAAATCATGATTAAAGAACAACTGAAAGAAGCGAAAAAAGCTTGTCGTTACATGCAAAATATTAAACCAGAAATAAAAAATAAAGCATTAAAAAATATTTCTGAAGCGTTAATTCAAAAAAGTGATTTAATTATACAAGAAAATCAAAAGGATATTGCAGAAGCTAAAAATAATGGGATTAAAGAATCAATGGTTGATCGTTTATTGTTGAATAAAGAACGCATTGAAGCAATAGCAAATGATATTTTAAAAGTAATTGATTTACAAGATCCTATTGGAAATCTTGTAAGAGAGATTAAAAGACCTAATGGTTTAGTGATACAACAAATCAGAATTCCTTTAGGAGTGATTGGGGTAATTTATGAATCAAGACCTAATGTCACCGTAGATATTGCCAGTTTATGTATTAAAACCAATAATGTTTGTGTTTTAAAAGGTGGTAAAGAAGCCATTCATTCAAATCGTATCTTAGTTCAAATCATTAACGAAGCTATTAAAGATCTTTTACCAGCACATACGGTTACGCTTATTGAAACAAAAAAACGTGAAGAAACTTTGGATTTAATTCAAGCCCATGATTATTTAGATGTCATTATCCCTCGCGGAAGTGCAGGGCTTATTCAATATGTTGTTAAAAATGCAACTGTTCCAGTAATTGAAACAGGGGCAGGAATTTGTCATCTTTACGTTGATCAAGAAGCTAATCTTGATATGGCTTTAGAAATTGCGAAAAATGCAAAAATTCAAAGACCATCAGTATGTAATGCAATTGAAACGATTCTTGTTCATCGAGAAATTGCTCAAGAATTTTTATCAAAGCTTCAAGAAGCATTTAAAAATGTACAAATTTATGGTGATGAAAAAACAAGAGAAATCATTGATTGTTTAGAAGCGACAGAAAAGAATTATGCCACAGAATATGATGATTATATTTGTAATATAAAAGTCGTAGAAGATATTGAAGAAGCCATTGAACATATTTATAATTACTCAACTAAACATTCAGAATCAATTATTACCGAAAATAAAGAAACCGCAAAATATTTTATGGAATCTTTAGATTCAGCTTGTGTATATCATAATGCATCCACACGTTTTAGTGATGGGGGAGAATTTGGTTTTGGGGCAGAAGTAGGTATTTCAACGCAAAAACTTCATGCTAGAGGTCCACTTGGCTTACAGGAAATCACTTCTACAAAATATATGATTTATGGAAATGGACAAGTAAGGAGTTAAGACTCCTTCTTTTTTTATGAAAAATTAATTAGTGTACTAAATATATTGACATTAATTAGTACACTAACTATAATGTTTAGTATACTAACTAATAGGAGGAGGTGTCTTATGGATCCATTGGAATTTGAGGATATTAAAGAGATCTTTCTACAATTTAAATCTCTCCATAAAAATATTCATGAACTTACCAGTAAAAAAAGTAGTATGGAAGGATTATCGGCTGATCAATGTTATTTATTAGGTCTTATTGATCATTTTGATCATCCAAATCAAAAAATACTGGCAGAACGTTTAAAAATCACACCAGCTACTTTATCGGTAAGGTTACAACGTTTAGAAAAAGCAGGTTTTATTGAAAAAGTTGTAAGTAGACATGATAAAAGAAATGTCACATTACATATTACGGAAAAGGGAAACAAAGAAATTGAAAGTTGTAAAGATGGTATGAAAATGTTTACAACACGTTTATTTGAAGGAATAAATAAAGAAGATTTAGATAGAATGAAAACGTATTGTCAAATCTTTGAAAAGAATATTCGTTTAATGAAGGAGGAGTTAGATGTTCAAGATTAAAGGATATTTAAAAAAATTCTGGTATTTAATTCTTGCATGTATATGTTTATTATTTGTACAAGCTCAAACGGAATTAACTTTACCAGATTATATGAGTGATATTGTTTCAGTAGGAATTCAAGCAGGAGGATTTGCGTCACCGGTTTCGGATGTTTTAACGGAAGAAACATATCAACATTTATTATTGTTTGTTAATCAAAAAGATCAAAAAATAGTAAAAAAAGATTATAAAAAAGTCAATCAAGTTGATCAAGATCTACTTGATACTTTTCCTAAAGCGAAAGGAAAAACAGTCTATCAATTAAAAGATTTATCAAGTGATGAAGAAGAAAAATTAGAAGATATTTTAATGAAACCGATGTTAATTATTAATTCGCTTGATAGTATGGATACTTCTAGTGAAGAGTATCAAGAAAAATTTGGTCAATTACCACCAAATATGACAATTTATGATGCGATTTCTTTTATGGATGAAAGTCAAAAATCAAAGATGTTTGAAGATATTGATACAAGAATGGATACGATGGGTGAAAGTACTTTAAAAATTGCGGCTGGTAATGGTGTTAAAGCCGAATATAAAAAATTAGGTGCTGACATTGATAAAGTTCAAACAAATTATATTTTTAAAACAGGTTTAAAAATGTTAGGAATTGCCTTACTTGGAACAGTGGCTGCGATTTCAGTCGCTTTCTTTGCAACAAAAGTCGGTGCTGGGGTGGCACGTGCTTTAAGAAAAGATGTTTTTGAAAAAGTTGAAAGTTTTTCAAATGAAGAATTTAACCGTTTTTCAACAGCTTCATTAATTACTCGTACAACAAATGATATTACTCAAGTACAAATGGTAACGATGATGCTTTTACGTATTGTTTGTTTTGCACCAATTATTGGTATTGGGGCTTTAATTAAAGTCTTAAAAGAATCACCATCAATGACATGGATCATTGCAGTTGTTATTCTTGTTATTTTTGGAGTTATGGCGGTTGCTTTTGCAGTAGTTATGCCAAAATTCAAAATTATTCAAAATCTAATTGACCGTTTAAATCTAACAATGCGTGAAAATTTATCAGGAATGCTTGTTATTCGTGCTTTTGGTAATGAAAAACATAGTGAGGATCGTTTTGATAAAGCCAATAAAGATGTTACAAATCTCAACTTATTTGTTAATAGATCAATGGCTTCTATTATGCCAATTATGATGTTTATTTTTAATGTGGTTACTTTAATTATTGTTTATTATGGTTCTAAACAAATTGATTTAGGAAACTTAGCGATTGGACAAATGATGGCCTTTATGCAATATGCAATGCAAATTATTATGGCTTTTTTAATGATTGCGATGATTGCTATTATGTTGCCTCGTGCTAGTGTTGCTGCTAATCGTGTTTATGAAATTATTGAAACTAAGCCAACGATTCAAGATCCTGCAAATCCAGTTGCTTTAGATGAAAATAAAAAAGGACTTGTTGAATTTAATCATGTTTCATTTGCTTATCCAGGAGCAAGTGAACCGGTATTAAAAGATATTGATTTTGTCGCTAAACCAGGACAAACGACAGCTTTTATTGGTTCAACGGGTTCAGGAAAATCAACACTTATTAATTTAGTTCCTCGTTTTTATGAAGTCAGTGAAGGAAGTATTAAAGTTAGTGGTGTAGATATTCGTGATATGACACAACATGAATTACGTAATCATATTGGTCTTGTTCCTCAAAAAGGAAATTTATTTTCAGGAACAATTCGTTCTAATTTAAAATATGGAGCACCTGATGCAACAGATGAAGAATTAGAAGAAGTCATTCGTATAGCTCAAGCAAAAGAATTTATTGATCAAAAAGAAGAACGTTTTGATATGGAAATTTCACAAGGTGGAACAAACGTTTCAGGTGGTCAAAAACAAAGACTTGCGATTGCTCGTGCCATTGCAAAAAATCCAGATATTTATATTTTTGATGATAGTTTTTCAGCACTTGATTTCAAAACAGATGCTAAGCTTCGTCAAGAATTAAATCAACTTGTGAAAAAGACAAAAAGCACAGTTTTATTAGTAGGACAACGCATTGCTTCTATTATGGATGCAGATCAAATTATTGTCCTTGATGAAGGAAGAATTGTTGGTAAAGGAACACATGATGAATTAATGAAATCATGTCAAGTTTATCAAGAAATTGCTTATTCTCAATTATCTAAGGAGGAACTAAGTCATGAGTAATGAAAGAAGAAGACAAGGGCCTCGTGGACCAATGGGTCGTGGGATGAGAGGTAATGGTGAAAAAGCCAAGAATTTTAAAGGAACATTAAAGAAATTATTTGTTTATTTAAAACCTTATTATTTTAAATTAGCGGTTGTTATTGTTTTTGCAGTAGGATCAACAATCTTTACGATCGTAGGACCAAAGATTCTTGCTAAAGCAACAGATAAGTTATCTGAAGGGATTATGGCAAAGGTAACAAATACGGGCGGAATTGATTTTGATTATATTGGTATGATCTGTTTGATTCTTGTTGGTTTTTATCTTGTCAGTGCACTTTTTAGTTTTATTCAAGGATTTATTACATCTTCGATTTCACAAAAAGTTGCTTATGATTTAAGAAGTTCTTTATCTAAGAAGATGTCAAGAATGCCTTTAAGTTATTTTGATAGACATTCTAGTGGAGATACTTTAAGTAGGGTAACGAATGATATTGATACAATTGCCCAATCACTCAATCAAAGTTTATCACAAGTTATTACATCATCTGTTACAGTTGTCGGAATCTTTATTATGATGCTTACGATTTCAGTAAAGATGACTTTGATTGCGGTACTTGTTTTACCACTTTCTATGTTACTTATTATGTTTGTTATGAAACATTCCCAAAAGTATTTTAGTAGACAACAAAAAAGCTTAGGGGATGTCAATGGTCATATCGAAGAAATGTATGGAGCTCATGATGTTGTTAAAGCTTTTAATGGAGAAGATGATTCTGTTAAAACTTTTAATGAATATAACGATGCTCTTTATGATTCAGCATGGAAATCTCAATTTTTATCAGGATTAATGCAACCTTTAAGTAACTTTGTGGGAAACTTAGGCTACGTTGGTGTTTGTTTATTAGGTGGTTTCTTAGCGGGTGGTAATACGATTACAATTGGTGATATTCAAGCGTTTATTCAATATGTACGTCAATTCAATCAACCAATTGCTCAACTTGCTCAAACAATGAATATGTTACAAAGTACAGCAGCGGCTGCAGAACGTGTTTTTGAATTCTTAGAGGAAGAAGAATTAGAACCTGAAACAGTTAAAATTGAAACTAATGAAGTTGAAAAACTCCATGGTTCAGTTACTTTCAATCAAGTAAACTTTGGTTATCTTCCAGAAAAAACAATTATCCATGATTTCAATATGCATGTTCATGCGGGACAAACAGTAGCTATTGTTGGTCCAACTGGTGCAGGAAAAACAACGATTGTTAAATTGTTGATGCGTTTTTATGAATTGAATAAAGGTTCTATCATGATTGATGGTCATGATATTAAAGATTTTTCAAGACATGATTTAAGAAGTTTATTTGGAATGGTATTACAAGATACATGGCTCTTTAATGGAACAATTAAAGAAAACTTGATGTATGGTAAATTAGATGCCAGTGATGAAGAAGTAAAAAATGCTTGTGAAATGGCATATGTGGATCATTTTGTTAATACCTTGGAAGATGGGTATGATACGATTCTTGATGAAGAAACCTCAAATATTTCACAAGGGCAAAAACAATTATTGACAATAGCTAGAGCGTTCTTAAAAGATCCTAAAATTCTTATTTTAGATGAAGCAACTTCTTCAGTTGATACACGTACAGAAGTACTTATTCAAAAAGGTATGGAAAAATTAATGGAAGGACGTACAAGCTTTGTTATTGCACACCGTCTATCAACGATTCGTGATGCCAATACAATTATCGTTATGAAAGATGGAGATATTGTAGAAATTGGTAATCATGATGAATTGTTAGAAAAAGGTGGATTCTATGCCTCACTTTATCAATCACAATTTGAAGGTAGTGAAATTTAGAAGCAAAGAAAAATTTGCTTCTTTTTCTTTTCAAAATATGTCTATATATGATATAGTACAAGCCGAGGGGATGATGTTATGGTTAAAAGAAAACCACAATATGTCAAAATTAAAGAATATATTATTCAAAATATTGAAGATGAAAAATATAATGAAAATGAACAAATTGAAAGTGAACATACTTTATGTGAACTTTTTGGTGTCACACGAATGACAGTACGACAAGCTTTAACTGAATTAATTAATGAAAATGTGATTTATTCAGTACCTAAAGTAGGTTCATTTGTCTGTAAAAAATCAAGATTTAAAAGTTTTGATGGATTAAATAGTGTTACAGAAGACTGTGCGAAGAAAAAAGAAGAATGTACAAGTCATGTTGTTTTAAATGAACTTGAAGAAGCCACTGATTTAATGAAAAAAGAAATGGCATTGGAAGATAATAAGGTATGGCATGTTAAACGTGTTAGGCTTGTAAACGGTGAACCGTTATGTTTTGAAGATGATTATTGTAATTATGATTTAACAGGAGACATTCCTTTAGAAGTATCAAGTACATCTTTATTTAATCATTTTGAAAATGATTTGAATTTACATATTGCTTTTTCTGATCAACAAATTGATGCAGTTTTAGCGGGTGAAGAATTAGGTAAATATTTACAAGTTGATCCAGTAACACCACTACTAAGAGTTTTATCAATCACATGTTTACACAATGGTAAATGTATTGAATATGGGTATACTTATTATCGTGTAGACAAGTATACTTTTAACCAAGTTGCATATCGTAGAAAATAAAAGGATGTTGTCAAATCCTTTTATTTTGATATAATAGAAATGTTAAAAAGGAGATTTTAGATGAATTATTTATATATTGCATTAATATCGATGGTACCTTTAATAGAACTTAGAGGGGCAATTCCTGTATCTCAAGGATTAGGTTTACCAATTATTCCATCATATATTGTTTGTATTCTTGCTAATATGGTACCTGTACCTTTTATTTACTTATTTGCTAGAAAGATTTTAGTATGGGGTTGTGATAAACCTGTTATTGGAAAATTTTTCACTTGGTGTTTAGATAAAGGTGAAAGAGGCGGAAAGAAACTTCAAGAAAAAGTAGGAAGAAGTACTTTTGTCGCTTTATTATTATTTGTAGGAATTCCACTTCCAGGAACAGGTGCATGGACAGGAACACTTGCAGCTAGTATTTTAGATATGGATTTTAAATCAACAACTATTGCCGTTATGCTAGGTGTTTTACTTGCTGGTGTAATTATGATGGCGGTTAGCTTTTTAGGATTTTCGTTAATTTAGAAGTATCTTTATACTTCTTTTTTTGTAAGGAGGACAATTATGAACGTAGAAATTATTAATGTTGGAACAGAATTATTACTTGGAGAAATTGTCAATACCAATGCTACTTATTTACAAAAAATGTGTAAAGAATTAGGTTTTAATGTTTTCTTTCAAACAGTAGTAGGTGATAATCCACAAAGATTTTTAGATTGCTTAGATATTGCGTTTAATAGAGGATGTGACTGTGTCATCACAACTGGAGGATTAGGACCAACAGAAGATGATCTTACAAAAGAATTATCCGCAAAATATTTAGGATTAGAAATGATTTTTGATGAAGACGAAGCGAAAAAAGTCAATGATAAATGTTGCTTTGTAACACAACTTGATAAAGTTAGTGATAATAACTTTAAACAAGCTTACTTTCCCAAAGATTGTTATGTGTTAGATAATCCCATTGGTACAGCCAATGGTTGTGTGATGTCTAAAGATAAAAAAATGATTGTTAATCTTCCTGGACCACCTAAAGAAATGACCTATGTTGTTGATCATCAATTAAAACCTTATTTAGAAAAATATCGTCAAGCAAAAATCTATACGTATGATTTAGTAACACAAGGGATTGGTGAATCAGCAGCGGCTACGTTAATTGATGATATCGTTCAAAGTCAAAAAGATGTTTCTATAGCTTTATATGCTTCAGAAGAGTATGTAAGGGTAAGACTTGGAGTGAAAGCAAAACATCAAAGTGAAGCAGATGAACTTGTTAAACAAACAAAAGAAATGATTGAAGAAAGATTGAAAGATTATCTTGTTGAAAATCCTAATTTATTTGAAGAGGTAATGAAAAGAGTGAGTGGATTCACGGTTTTAAATGAATGTGATTTTTCTTTAAGTGATTATTTTGTTAATAATGGAGGACCAGTCTTTATTCATTTAACTTTAAAGAAACATCCATTAGGTGAAATTGTTCATGTGTTATTGAAATATAAAGAAAAAGAAATATCTTTTGATATTCCTTTACTTGTGAAAGCAAGTCTTTCTTTACCTAAATTAGAATCTAAATTGATTTATCGAATTGATCAATTAATTCGATAAACTTTAGAGTTGCTTGTGACAAGCTTCTTCTTTTAAGATAAGCATAACCAATGCTTCTTGAAGGAAGAGGCTTTTTTAATTGTATTTCATAGACTTTATTTTTGTCTAAAAAATCATGAGAAAATTCTTTAACAACACAAGCATTTCCTAAATTGGCATGAGTAAATTCTAATAAAAGATGATGAGCCCCTAATTCCATTTCAGGATTTAATAAAATACCATGTCTTGCAAAGTATTTATCAATATAATTTCTTGAATTACTTGATTTTTCCAAAAGAATAAGATTCTTTTTCGCAATTTCTTGATAGCTGTAAAGATGATCATCTTTTTCTTTAGAAATAAAGATATCATGAATCGTTAAGCATTCTTTCATGGCGAGACTTTCATCATCATAGGGAAGATTGATAAAGGCAAGGTCAATCGTTCCATTTTTTAAATGTTCAACTGTTTCAATAGAAGTTCCATTAACAACATTAATTTTGATTGTTGGATAAAGATGATGAAATTGTTTTAATAGGTCAATTAAGTAATTTTCACAAATTGAATCACCAGCGCCTATATTTAATTGACCAGAAAGTAATTCATTATAATGAGAAAGTTCATTTTCAACACTGGTAATTAAAGCTAAAGCTTCGGTAATGTTTTTATGAAGCAACATGCCTTCTTTAGTAAGAGTAACTCCTTTGTTTAAACGAATGAAGAGCTGTGTATTAAGTTCTTTTTCTAAAGCATGGATTGTTTGAGAAACAGCAGATTGAGAAATGAATAAATTTTTTGCTGCTTTTGAAAAAGAAAGGGTAGAAGCTGCTTCATTAAATATCTTATATTGTTCTAGTTTTATCATATTAGCACTCCTTATATCAAATATATTATATATTAATTTTACTTATATTAAAATATAGCATATAATAAAAATGTATGAAAAAGCCAATGATAGAAAGGTGGAAATGAATTATGGCTGGTGTAGTTGTTGTAGGAAGTATGTGGGGAGATGAAGGTAAAGGAAAAGTTACCGATTATCTAGCACAAAGAGCAGATGTTGTATGTCGTTATGCAGGAGGAAATAATGCAGGACATACAATCGTGTATGATGGTAAGAAATTTGCCTTAAAATTAATACCATCAGGAATTTTCTCAGGACATGAAGTTATCATGGGAAATGGGATGGTTGTTAATCCTAAAGCATTCTTAGAAGAAGTGAAATATTTAAATGATGCAGGTATTGATACAAGCAAAATTAGAATTTCAGATCGTTGTCATGTAATTTTACCATATCATCTTGAAATTGATGAATTACAAGAAAAGAGAAAAGGTGATAAAAATATCGGTACTACTAAAAGAGGTATTGGACCTACTTATGTAGATAAATATAGTCGTATTGGTATTCGTATGGGAGAATTCGTTGATGAAGAATTATTCTTAGAAAGATTAAAAGAAACTTTCCCAATGAAAGTGGCTGAATATCCTGAATTAAAAGATATGTTTACAGTTGAAGGTATCTTTGAAGAATACAAAGAATACGCTAAAATCATTAAACCTTTAGTATGTGATACAGGTATGTTATTAGATCAATATTTACAAGAAGATAAAAAAGTTTTATTTGAAGGAGCTCAAGGAGCTATGTTAGATATTGATTATGGTACTTATCCATTTGTTACATCTTCACATCCAGGAGCTAATGGGGTATCTGAAGGGGCTGGTATTGGACCTTTATATATCAAAGAAGCAATTGGAATTATTAAAGCTTATACAACTCGTGTTGGATCAGGACCATTCCCAACTGAATTAAATGATGCAACAGGTGATTTGATTAGAGAAAGAGGACATGAATATGGTACTGTAACTGAACGTCCAAGAAGAACTGGATGGTTTGATGCAGTTGTTGTTAATCAATCAAGAAGAATGTCTTCTTTAACAGGTATTTCTTTAATGTTATTAGATGTTATGAGTGGATTTGATACAATCAAAATCTGTAAAGCTTATAAATTAGATGGTAAAGAAATCTATGGTTTACCTGCAACTGTTAAAGATATTGAAAGATGTGAACCTGTTTATGAAGAATTACCAGGATGGCAAGAAGATATTACACATGTAAAATCTTTTGAAGAATTACCTGTAAATTGTCAAAACTATATTCGTAAAATTGAAGAACTTGTTCATTGTCCAGTAAGAATGTTCAGTGTTGGACCAGATAGAGAACAAACCGTTGTTTTAAAAGATATTGAATTTTAATAAAGGAGGTCTTTCATGAAAAGAGAATTAGTTATTGTCATGGATTTTGGTGGGCAATACAACCAATTAGTTGCACGTCGTGTTCGCGAATGTAATGTTTATTGTGAGATTTATTCTTATAAAACACCTTTAGAAAAAATTAAAGAAATGAATCCTAAAGGAATCATTTTAACTGGTGGACCAAATAGTTGTTATTTAGAAGATTCACCAACTTATTCTAAAGAATTATTTGAATTAGGTATTCCTGTATTAGGATTATGTTATGGTGCTCAATTAATGCAACATGTTTTAGGTGGTAAAGTTGAAAGAGCAGATGTAAGAGAATATGGTAAATCAATTTTATTAGTTGATCAACCTGAATCTAAAATCTTAAAAGGTGTTCCTGAAACTTCTACAGTTTGGATGTCACATTTTGATTATATTTCAAAAACAGCACCTGGATTTGAAATTACAACACATACAAAAGATTGTCCAGTGGCATCTTGTGAAAATAAAGAAAAAGATTTATATGCTATTCAATTCCATCCAGAAGTTTTACATAGTGAATATGGTAAAACAATGCTTTCTAACTTCGTCTTAGATGTATGTAACTGTGCTGGAGATTGGCGCATGGATTCTTTCGTTGAAGAACAAATCAAAGCTATCAAAGAAAAAGTAGGTGATGGTAAAGTATTATGTGCTTTATCAGGTGGTGTTGATTCTTCAGTTGCGGCAGTTTTACTTTCTAAAGCAATTGGTAATCAATTAACTTGTGTCTTTGTTGATCATGGTTTACTTCGTAAAAACGAAGGGGATGAAGTAGAAGCTGTTTTTGGACCTGATGGAAATTATGAATTAAATTTCATTAGAGTAAATGCTCAAGAAAGATATTATGAAAAGCTAAAAGGCGTTACTGAACCAGAAGCTAAACGTAAAATCATTGGTGAAGAATTTATTCGTGTTTTTGAAGAAGAAGCAAAGAAAATTGGAGCAGTTGATTTCTTAGTACAAGGAACAATTTATCCAGACGTTGTTGAAAGTGGTCTTGGTGGAGAATCTGCCGTTATCAAATCACATCATAATGTTGGTGGATTACCAGATCATGTTGATTTTAAAGAAATTATTGAACCATTACGTGATTTATTTAAAGATGAAGTACGTAAAGTTGGTTTAGAATTAGGAATTCCTGAATACTTAGTATTTAGACAACCATTCCCAGGACCAGGTCTTGGTATTCGTATCATTGGTGAAGTTAATGCTGAAAAAGTAAGAATCGTACAAGATGCTGATGCAATCTATAGAGAAGAAATCGCTAATGCTGGATTAGATCGTTCAATCGGTCAATATTTTGCCGCTCTTACAAACATGCGTTCTGTAGGAGTTATGGGTGATGAAAGAACTTATGATTATGCAATCGCCTTACGTGCGGTTAATACTATTGATTTCATGACAGCAGAAGCTGCAGAAATTCCTTATGAAGTATTAAATAAAGTTATGTCACGTATTATAAATGAAGTTCGTGGGGTAAACAGAGTAATGTATGATATTACAAGTAAGCCTCCAGGAACTATTGAATTCGAATAATTTGATGTTATTTTGTAACGAATACGGTTCACAAAATTAGCAACAAATAATATCCACAAATAAGGATACAAAACAGGTAATACAAAAGCCTGTCTTGTGTCCTTTTTTTGTTGAAAATAAAGAGTTTGCGAGGTGTTGTAAACAAGATAGGTAAGAGGTATGGAGAGAGGACAGGTAGCAGGTGCCAAACTTGAAATAATACTATGGTAATGAATGCTGTCAATGGGGATAATGATGAAGACAGTTAAAAGTGAATATACTGATATTCAAAAAAAATCCTGTGAATAAAGTTATGTGGATTGTTAGAAAATTATCAAAATTCGGTGATTATAAGAATGATAACGGTTCTATAAATTAAACTTTGATATAGATGATGTGAGTGGAAGCACAAGATAGTGTTCTGATTTAATGAAAAGGCAGGAGATAAAACTGGATAGTGATGAGCTTTATGAAGAATTCTAGAGAATTTGTGATGAAAGTGTTGGCAAAGATGATGATAAAAAAGGAGGAAGATAAGATGTGGAATATGGACAGAGAAAGTTGTAAATTGAGAAACCTATATGTATAATAATTTTAAGAGAGTGATTATAAATATTGAATCAATATCTGATTTGAAAAATTATACAGAAGTATGGAAAGAAGTTGATACAACAAACGGATTTTTCCTTACAAGAAATGGGTATACTGAGTAGGAAATCTTACTATGGAAGAGATTGATAAGCTTGATTATTACAAAGTGTCATGTACTTTTTTTAATTGCAGAAAATAAGAAAAAGCAAATAAAGAAGGTTGAATTGATGTTGATTATTTGCCGAAAAAGCTGAGGTAAACCAAGCTTTATGTATAAATTAACAGATGTAAAGTGATAAGCTGCGGAAATTTAATAGATAGATTATCTGTTCATAGGGAAAACAAATTGCTACAAGAATTGTGATAAAGATTATGGAAGTAAATTGTGGACTTCTGAATAGTCTAAAAAAGGTGCATCTGGTAAACTTTGCTTGGGATTTATACATCATATAGTTATGCATTTTATAAAATAAAAAATTCTTGTATTGAAAATGACGTAAAATCAAGGTTTTTGGGCGATTAAATGTTACTAAATGTACGCAATTAGTAACAAATTAGTAACAAAAATTATACTTTTATTTTGTTGATTTCAGTATATAGTTTATTAATAACTGTATCGGTATAAGTATCGAAAGTAATATCTTTCATTTTGTGACCAAGAATTCTTTTTCTAGAAAATACATCAACATTATTTAATTGACAAAGAGTAGTGAAAGTTACCCTTGTATCATGTAGTGTGTGTTTCATGTTCAATTTTTCTATGTATGGCTTGAAATGATTTTTGAAAAAATTATTATAGCTTTGGTCAATAATCCTTTTCCCTTTATGCAATAACAATTCAATAACATAAGGTTTAATACAATCATGTATAGGAACAACTCTATTTTTACCAGCTTCTGTTTTCAACCCTGTGTAAAAATAAGATACTTTACGTTCAACACCATCATCATTACATATAACATCAATATGTATGTCTTTTCTATCGATATTAAGTAATTCATTTGCTCTTAAGCCACTAAAAATATAAATGAGTATAATTTTAGCTATGTCGGTGTTTTCGCTTCTTAGACACTTAATTTCATCAATTGAGAATTTATAGTGCTTTCCATTTTCTTCAAGTTTTCCACATCTTATAAATTCTGTATAATCATCATCACGATTGATGTATTGATGTATTACGGCATATTTAAAAATTTTACAACATAAGGCTTTCATGTGTACTTTTGTTCCTTGGCCACATTTATCTTTATCGAAAATTAACTGCAGGTCTTGAAGCGTTATTGTATTTATTTTTCTATCGTATATTAATTTAAAATGTTTGATCCATGAATTATATCCGTCACGCGCTGATTTTGATAGAGATACAAATTCTTCTAAATCTAATATTTCAAAGATTTCTTTAAATGTTGGAACTTTACTATCATGTCTTTCCTTAACTTTGTTAAATATATTAGGAGATAATTCTTTTGCTTCTTTATCGTTGATTTGTTTATTAACAGTTAAATGATAAAGTGATAGTGCATTTAAAGCTTCAAGTTCAGTTTCAAAAGTACCAATGGTTACTTGTTTTTTCTTACCTGTAACAAGATCATAATCTTCGCTTGTAATTTTGGCACAGTAGGGTTTTCTACGTTTGCCTGATAGTTTTACTACAGTACCACTATTATTTGGTCTACGCTTATATGTAACTTTTCTAGCCATAATAAAAACACGTCCTTTCAATTATATTTGCCTTGAACGTGCTCTATGTGGTAAAATTGAGTACGTAAAAGGACTTTTGAGATGGTTCTTTTTATGAGTGATATTGGCGTATCACTCGTTTACATCCTAGTTGGCGCTAGGGTGTTTTTTCATATTTTGGTTTACATTTTTTTCAAATAATATTGAAAATTGAATTGAATTAAGTATAATATAAGTACCGGAGGGCAACCTCGACTGGTCTATAAATGATGACTGATTAAAGTAATTAAGCGTACTGTAAGTACGTCAGCTCATTTAGGAAGTGGCTTAGGCCACTTTTTTTATGGCAATAATAATTTTATTTTTAAAAAGGAATTAAGCTTTTGATTTAATTCTAGGCTTGTAGTTGAATTTAAAGCTGTTTTTCTAACATGACCAGCAATTAAATCAGATGCTTGTATTGAATAAACTTTCTTTGAGTCCATATATTCAACATCAACATTTAATTTTCCAAATATAATAGGCTTATGACGTATATTATAATTGAAATTATATATACCGTTTGCTAACTCTTCATTAATGCTTTCTTTAAGGGAATAGTAGCCATTGCTTTTTGTTGATTGTTGATCAATACGAATCACTAAATTTAAATCTTCTTGAGGATCAATGATTCCTTCTTCAATGTAATAGGTAACTATTTTTTTGATTATCATTTTTTGAGCATAATCAGTATATCTTCCTTTACTGGCTTTTGAACTTAATATGTTTGGATAAACTTTATGATTGTTAATAATAACTGCATAGGTACAATGCTGTTTACAAAGATTAATCATTCGTCGTTTATGACTGCTTTTTATATTGATACTTTTTATTTCAGGACATTCATTTGTGCAATTATCAGCGTTATTACAATATCTGCATTTTATGTCGTTCAATATTGATTTATATCTTCGATTAAATCTATCTTTCTCTGATGCACTTTTAAAAACAATTCCAGCAAAAACAGATACATCTTCTTTAGGTGTTAATTTTCCTGAATCATCCATGAATATGTAAATTGTTAATGTCTTCGTTTTTGTTTTTACCGTATCCATTTATCATTCCTCCTTTTCTAAATATGGTTAGATTGATTTTAAAAATTTATTTTTTAGAATATTGAAGTATTTTTCTTCATCAAAGAAATCATTGTAATATAATTCATTAATCATTGATTCAAATAGTTGTTTATCACAATAATTTACAGGTAACGGATAAAAAGCATAAACTTCATCTATCATTCCTGGCTCAAAGAATTTTTGATAATGAACAATTTGTTCTATTATTCCTGGAGCAAATGTGAATATTATATTACACATTTTTTCTAATTCTTCTTTATCTCTAGATTTTAAAAATTCTCTACCATATGTTAATGAAAAAACTCTAGTGCTAGTATAAATTTAGTACCAGTTAAATAGAAATAATGTCTCAAAAAAT
>JAUNWT010000114.1 GCA_030540195.1 Bacillota bacterium
AGCCAAAATATTCATTACCGATATTATTTAAAATAGAATAAGAAGTAAAATTATTCAAACCAGTAAAGATGCTTTCTTTAGAAATGCGAAGACAGCCTGTCATAATTCCTTTTTCTAAAGCATCATTTGTTTTAAGGGCTGAAGAAAAGATACTTCTTAAAAATTCTACCATTTCATCATAATAGTTATGTTGATAGGCTGATTGTAAAGGAACATCGTATTCATCAATAAGAATGACGACTTTTTGATGATAATGACTATATAAGCATCTTGAAATTGTCTTTAAAGCATATTTAAGTTGATCTAAAGATGAATTTGAAAATCTAAAATCTTGTAAAACCAATTTATCTGACTTATCTACATATATACTTTCAAGAAATTCTTTGTTTTGTAAAACAACATTCTTAATAATATCTTGGAATGAAGCGATTTGTTCTTCAAAAGTTGCATTTTTCATATCTTTTAAAGAAATAAATATCGTTGGATATTGATTTTGATGTTTTAAAGCTTCTTTGTTTTTAGAAATATTTAATCCATCAAAAAGATACGCATTTTCTTTTTCTTTAATAGAAAAGAAATAATAAAGCATCGACATATTCAATGTTTTTCCAAATCTTCGAGGTCTTGTATATAAAACAACTTTTTCATTTATCACATCTGAAATAAGATTTGTCTTATCTACATAATAGTAATTCTTATCCATCATTTCTTTAAAACTTTCTATTCCTGTAGGTATTAATTTCATAAGATCACTCACCTTCTTATAAATATTATACTGTATTTTATATTCTATAAATATAATTATACTTAGTTAAATAAAGTATACACTATTCATTATTAAAAATCATTGAACAATTTATCCAATGATAAAATAAGATTTCTTAGTTAGTAATGGATATTAATTATTAAAAAAGTTTACAATCATCCAATAAACTTTTATTTTGAAGCATGAATAAAAATAATGTCAAGACTACAATTATTTTTGTTTCTTGATACAATTGTGTGTATCGAGGTGAAATTTTTAACATGGAAAACACATTATATTTTAAAGATATGCGCACAAAAGATCATAATGATTACCCTTCTAAAATTTATAAAGTAGAACATTCAAGAATGTTTATTGAAATTTTAGATAGCGAACACATTCATGGTAAACCCCATTATTTTGGGAGTCCTAGATTAAGAGATAACTTTATTGATAATATTAAAGAACATATCTTACGCATTAATTCAAAAGAACTTTTACAAATTCAAAGTTATTGGGAAGCAAACAATTAAACGTTTAGGAAAGAATGCAATACACATTCTTTCCTTTTTTCTATATATAAAAAGATGTTACGAATAACCATCGTAACACCCTAATTTTAAATTTTATGTTCTCTAATGATTTTAGCAATCTTTTCTTTAGCAAGATGAACATCATCATTTTCTACAACATATTTATATTCATCTTTTGTTTGAATTTCTTTACGTGCTTTATCAAGACGTTCTTTCACGATATCTTCACTTTCTGTACGTCTACCACGAATACGTCTTTCTAATTCTTCTAATGAAGGTGGTACCAAGAAAATTGTAAGGGCATCTGGACATTTTTTCATAACTTGTAATGCACCTTGTACTTCAATTTCTAAAACAACATTTTTCCCTTCATCTAATAAACGATCCACATTATCTTTAGGGGTACCATAATAATTACCTACAAATCTTGCCCACTCTAATAATCCACCTTGAGCAATTTTATCTACAAACGTTTTTTCATCAACAAAGAAATAATCTACGCCATCTGTTTCGGCAGGTCTAGGTTTTCTTGTTGTCATTGAAATAGAATAACTTAAATTTAAACTTTCATCTTTGAATAATTCTTCTCTTACTGTTCCTTTTCCAACACCACTAGGCCCACTAAGAATGATCAACATTCCTTTTTTCAATTTTTCCACACCCCTTTTTTATAAAAATTACTCTACAATAACAAAGAGATAATGTCAATTAATTTCAAATATGTTATAGTATTTTGGGGTGATAAATATGGCTTATGATGGCATTATGATGCATCAAGTAAAAAAATCTTTAATTGATACCATCCAAAGTGGACGTATCAATAAAATCTATCAAATTTCCAAATATGAGCTTTTATTTCAAGTTCGTGCCAATAGAAAAAACTATCAATTACTTATTTCCAGTCATCCAATGTACGCTCGTGTACAGCTTACTTCTTTAGCTTATCCAACACCTGAAGCCCCTAATCCTCTTACGATGTTATTTCGTAAGTTATTAGAAGGTGGCTATATTAAAGAAATTGAACAAATTGACTTGGATCGTATTTTAAAAATCACATTTGCTTGTCACAATGAATTAGGTGATATGATTGAATATACTTTATATATAGAAATCATGGGAAAACATTCTAATATTATCCTTGTTGGAAAAAATAATAAGATCATTGATTGTATTAAACACATTTCACCAAGTATGAATACAGAACGTTTTTTACAACCAGGAGCGCTTTACCAATTACCACCTATGGTTGAAAGGCTTAATCCTTTTACAAGTGATTTTGTTGAAGATAATCAACTTACAAAAATCTATCAAGGAATGGCTCCCATTCTTTCTAAAGAGATTCTTTATCGCATTGATCAAGGTGAAGATTTCAAAGAAATCATGAAACAAATTTCATGTTCTCAAGACCTTTATATTACTAAAGTGAATGATAAAGAATATTTTCATGTCATTGAATTAACTCATTTACAAGGAATTACTACAAAGTATGCTTTATTTGATGGTTTAGATCTTCATTTTAATGAGATAGATCAAAAAGAAAGAATTAAACAACAAACAAGTAATTTATTAAAATTCATTCAAAATGAATATCAAAAAAATACCACTAAACTAAAGAAACTAAAAGCAACTTTAGAAGATTCTGAAAATAGTGATGATTATCGTATTAAAGGTGATTTGCTATATGCTTCTTTACATTTAATGCAAAAAGGAATGACTTCTGTAGAAGTTGATAATTATTACGATAATACAAAAATGAAAATTACTTTAGATCCTAAATTAGATCCTAAAGCCAATGCTCAAAAGTATTATCAAAAATATCAAAAAGCAAAAAACTCCATCGATGTTCTTCACCAACAAATTGAACTTACTGAAAAAGAAATTGATTATTTCGATTCTTTAATGACAGCTATGTCTCAAGCATCCTATTATGATGCTTTAGAAATTAAAGAAGAATTAGAAAATGAAGGTTATTTAAAAAAGAAAAAACAAAAAAATACAATTCGTAAGAAAAAAATCCCTCAATTTCAAAAATATCTTACTAAAGATGGCATTGAAATCGACATTGGAAAAAACAACTTACAAAACGATTATTTAACTTTCAAATATGCTCATCGTTATGATATGTGGTTTCACGCTAAAGATATGCCAGGAAGCCATGTCATCGTCAAAGCACAAGATCTAGATGAATATACGATTCGTTTAGCCGCTAAAATTGCTGCATATTACTCTAAAGGAAAGAATTCTAGTAGTGTTCCTGTTAACTATACACTCGTTAAAACACTTAAAAAACCAGCTGGAAGTAAACCAGGAAAAGTAATTTTAGATAATTATAAAACTATCTATATTGATCCTGATGATGAATTTTTAAAAGAACTTACACAAAAACTCTGACATTTGTCAGAGTTCTTTACTACCTATTTACTTGTGTATAACATGTTTGTTCATAACGTGGATAATAACGTGGTACATAGATAATGTTATTGACACGACGACATTCGATTGGACAAATAATAGGTTGTTCTACATATTGATTTTGAAAAGTTGTACATACTCTTTTAGGAGCAACAATTGGTTGAGGTTGCATACAACCTCCTCCATTGTTCATATTTGTTTGAAAATAAGAACCATAGTCATTACCACATGATGATTGTTGGCAATTACAACTCATAAAAACACCTCCTAATATAAAGTATGGCTATTATAAAAAAAGAATTGGACTTTTGTAGAGGAGAAAATAAAAAATGAAACTTATCCCATGGCATATTCACGATGATGTTGAAGCCTATACAACAACAAGAGAACTTGGTGATATCTCTTTAAACAACCCAGATACTCTTCAAGTTTTACAAAACAGGCAAGAACTTGCTTCTTTATTAAATACAGATTTAGAACACATGGTTGCACCACGTCAAACGCATTCCACAAACCTTAAACAAGTTTATTTAAAAGATGGTGGAACCAATATGTTAAAACAAACAGATGATTTATATGAAATCGATGCAACCTATACCAAAGATAAAGATCTTTACTTATTATCTTTTCATGCAGATTGCACACCCATCCTTGTTTATTGTAAAGACCAAGGTATTGTTTGTGCCATTCATTCTGGTTGGTTAGGGACTGTCCGTCAAATCGTAGATCATACAATTCGCTATTTAATTAAAGAAGAAAACTGTGATCCAAAAGATATGTATTGTTTAATTGGTCCTTGTCTTTCTAAAAAGCATTTAGAAGTACAAGATGATGTCATTAATCAAGTGAAACAAATGAATTTCGATACAACACCTTTTTATAAGCAAACTGATGAAACGCATTATTTATTAGATAACAAAGGATTAAATAAACAACAATTATTAAATTTAGGGGTTTTAGAAGAAAATATTCAAGTAACACCTTATTGTACAAATGAAAATAATGATTTATTCTTTTCTCATCGTGTTAATCACGATGGACAAAGAAATGTCACAATCATCAAAAGAAAATAGGCGATATGAACTTCATATCGCCTAGATAATTTTCTCTCTTATACAAAGATTTAAGCCTGAAAATATTTTTCAATTTCTTTTCTTTCAGAAGTTGTCAATTTTAAAATATCCATAGCTCTTTGTTTAGAACATTGTAATTCATTCATTAAATTTCTCACATGTTCAATATTTTTCTTTTTTTGGCCTTGTTCAATTCCTCGTTCAATTCCTT